>JANXPS010000034.1 GCA_025357175.1 Deltaproteobacteria bacterium
CGCAGCAGGGGACGACGCTGGTCCGGGAGAGCGTCGACGGGATGGGAAAGATCAAGGAGCGGGTGACCGACATCGCGCAGAAGACGCTGTTCCTGGGCGAGAAGAGCCACGAGATCGGGAAGGTGATGGACCTGATCAAGGAGATCGCGGGCGAGATCCACCTGCTGGCGCTGAACGCGGCGATCGAGTCGGCGGCTGCGGGCGAGCACGGACGGCGCTTCGCGGTGGTCGCTTCAGAGGTCCGGCGGCTCGCCGAAAAGACGCGGGAATCGACCGAGGCGATCCGGTCGCTGGTCTCCGAGATCCAGTCGGCGACGCAGGGATCGATCCTCGCGACGGAGCAGGGCAGCCTCGAGGTCGACAAGTGGCGCGAGACGATCAACCTGACGGCGGGCGCATTCGAGGAGATCATCGGGATGATCCAGAACACATCCGAGGCTTCGATGCAGATCTCTCTCGCGACGCACCAGCAGACGAGCGCGAACGACCAGGTCGTGGCGGGAATGCGGCAGGTCGCCGAGATGGTCCGGCTGACGGCTTCGCACATGAAGGAATCGTCGGCCTCGGCGGCCGAACTCAAGGGGATGGCGGCGATGCTGACCGAGAAAACATCCGTCTTCAGGGTCTGAACCCGTGACGGACCGCAAGATCGACCTGTCGCAATTCCGGGATAAATTCGTCCGCGAGGCGCGCGAACGGGTCGCCCGGATCAACGGGGCCATGGTCTACCTCGAGAAAAATCCCGGGGACGCCAAGCTCGAGGGCGATATCCTCCGCGAGGCGCACACGCTCAAGGGCGCCTCGAAGATGATGGGGTTCGCAAAGATCTCGGCGCTCGCCCACCAGTTCGAGGAGGCGCTGACGCGGCGAAAAGAGCGGAAGATCGCCGCGAACCAGGACCTGACCGACGCCCTCTTCCTGACGCTCGACGCCGTTTCGCGGCTCGTCGCCTCGCTGGCCGACAGCAATCGCGAGGCGATCGACGTCGACGAAGTGCTCGACCGGTTGCGTATCGCCCAGGTCCCCCTCGACGAGGCCGGCTCGAAGACGGCGGCTCCCCCGCAGCCGTCGCCGCAGCCCCAGAAGAGCCAGAATGTCCAGCAAGTCGCGCCCCTCCCCGAAGCGACCGCCACCCCCGGACCTCGCCTCGAATTCCCTCCTCCCTCGTCTCACGACTCCGGGCAGGGCGGAATCCGGGTAGAACCTGAAAAACTCGAAGAGCTTTCGACGCTGGTGACCAACGTCGTGGGCTACCACCTGCGGCAGGTTGAGCTTCAGGAAAAGATCGGCGACCTGGGCCGCCGCTACCGCCGCCTGTCCGCCGGCCTCCAGTCGGTGATCCGCGATGCCGCCGCGCAGGGCATGGCGTCCGAAGGATTGATGGCGCGCCTCAACCCGCTTCTCGCCGGGGGGAAAAACAGTTTCCAGGACATGGATGGACAGCTCGCCGACTTCCACCGGAAAGAGAGCGAGCTCTCCGGGGCCATGGCGCACACGCTCGAGGATATCCGGACCGAACTGCTTTCGGTCCGGATGGTTCCGCTCACCCCGATATTCGAATCGTTCCAGAGAGCGGTGCGCGACCTGTCGCGCGAACTCGGCAAGGACGTCGATTTCGTGGTTCGCGGGGGCAAGACCGAGATCGACCGGAAGGTGGCGGACGCCATCGCGGAACCGCTCGTCCACCTCCTCCGCAACGCGATCGACCACGGCATCGAGACGGCCGCGCAGCGGGCCGGCGGGAAGAAGGGGCCCAAGGGACGCATCGTCGTCTCGGCGACTCCCAAGAAAGGGCGGGTCGTCATCGAGATCGAGGACGACGGCAGGGGCATCGACCTGCAGGAAATCCGCGAGACGGCCATCAAGAAGGGGATGATCGCCGAGAAGGCCGCGTACCGGCTCGACGACCGCGAGATCCTCGCGTTCATCTTCCGGACCGGATTCTCGACGGCGAAGACGATGACCGACATCTCCGGCCGCGGGATCGGGATGGACGTGGTCCGGTCCGTGGCCGAAAAATTCAACGGCACGGTCGAGGTCTTCTCGACGCTGGGACAGGGCACGCGCGTGGTGCTCGAACTGCCGCTCAGCATGGCCGTTTCGCGCATCCTGCTGTTCGAGGTCGCGGACCAGTATTTCGGGCTGCCGATCGTCTATTCCGAAGGCGTCATCCGGATTCCGGACGCCGATATCGCGACGGTCGAAGGGAAGCGGACGTTCCATCAGGGAGGCGAGGCGATCCCCGTGGTCTGGCTTTCCTCGCTGCTGGGCCTCGAGCGTCCGAAAGCGTCGGCGATGCACATGGCCATCATGGTCCGCCATTCGCAGCGGCGCATGGCGCTCATCGTCGATCGCGTGGAAGGCGAGTGCGAGGTCGTCGTCCGCGACCTGGGCAAGTTCCTGGGCAAGATCCAGCTGTTCATCGGATCGACCATCCTCGGGACCGGGGAAGTCGCGCTGCTGCTCGACGTCTACGACATCATGACCGCGGTGCGGATGCGGCCCGAGGGTGCGCCGCCCGAGGCCGGCGGCGACGGAGAACGGAAGGCCCGGACGCTGCTCATCGTCGACGATTCGCTCCTTTCGCGCGAGATGCAGGCGCGCGTCCTCACGGCGGCCGGCTTTACGGTGGAGACGGCGTCGGGGGCGCAGGCCGCGATCGACCGGCTGTCGCACGCGTCGTTCGACCTCGTACTTTCCGAGGCGCACATGGAGGGGCTCGACGGCATCGAACTGGTTTCCCGAATCCGGAAAGAGGGAAAACGCAAGGATCTGCCGGTCATCCTGGTCGTGTCCCGGGAACGCGCCGCCGACAGGCTGCGGGCGATGGCCGCCGGGGCTCAGGAATGCATCGAGAAGGAGAGCTTCGAGGCGGAGACCGTGGTGCCCATGATCGAAAGACTCATGTCCAGGCGGGTTCAGTAAATGGGATCGATGGAACAGGGCGCGCATCCCACCCGGCTGCTGGTCGTCGACGATTCGCCGACGGTCCGCTCGATCATCCGGGCGATGCTGGGCGCCGATCAGGACATCACCATCATCGGCGAGGCGGTCAACGGGGTCGAGGCCGTCGAGAAGGCGGAACGTCTTCGACCCGACCTCATCCTGATGGACATCCGCATGCCCCGGATGGACGGGTACGAGGCGACCGAGCAGATCATGGCCACCTGCCCGACGCCCATCATCGTTTTTTCGAGCCTCACCCGGGCGGAGGAAGCGCGCGTCTCGATCGCGATGCTCGCGGTCGGCGCCCTCGACGTCATGGCCAAGCCCGACCTGGCCGACCCCGTGTCGGTGGCCGAGTGCGTCAAGGTGCTCCGGATGAAGATCCGCGTCGCCTCCCGCGTCGCGGTCGTTCGCCACATCCGGCGGAGGCCGATGCCGGGCGCCCGGGATGCCGGTGCCCCCGAGGTCGCGGCCGCGGCGAAATTCGACGTGCTCGGGATCGGCTCCTCGACCGGCGGCCCCGCCATCCTCCGCGAGATTCTGTCGCGGCTGCCCGCGACCTATCCCCTGCCGGTGCTTCTGGTGCAGCACATCACCGCCGGCTTTTCCGACGGTTTCATCGAATGGCTCCAGCAGCACATCTCCCTGAAATTGCGGCTCGCTCAACCGCGCGACCGGGCCGTGCCGGGCACGATCCTGATGGCGCCCGAGGGGCGGCAGATGACGATCAAGCCCGACCGGTCGATCCAGGCGCTGTCCGACGTGCCGGTCGGCGTCCACCTGCCGTCGGTCGATGCCCTGTTCAACAGCGTCGCCGACAGCTTCGGCAGCCGCGGGATCGGGGTCATCCTCACCGGGATGGGCGCGGACGGGGTGGACGGATTGCTTCGAATAAGGCAGTCTGGCGGAGTGACGATCGCCCAGGACCAGGCAAGCTGCACCGTCTTCGGCATGCCGGGCGAGGCGGTGCGTCGCGGCGCGGCATCCGAGGTCCTGCCGCCGGAACGGATCAGCGCGCGGCTCAACGAACTTGTTTCGGTCAAAGGAGTGCAAAGTGTCTGAACATCGCCTTTTGCTGGCGGATGACAGCGAGACCGTTCGCGACATGCTGGCTTTCGTGCTCACCGAGTCCGGGTTCGCCGTCGAAACCGCGGCGGACGGAATCGAGGCGCTTCGCATCGCTTTTTGTTCCCATCCCGACCTGATCCTGATGAACATCCGGATGCCGGGGATGAACGGCGCCCAGGCGTGCAGGGTGCTTAAGGCCGATCCGGCCACCTCGGACATCCCCGTCGTGCTCGTTTCCACCCAGGAGATCGGCAAGGCCCGCTTCCACGCGGCCCGTTCGGGGGCCGACCGGCTGCTGCTCAAGGACGTGGGGCCCGAGAGCGTCCTCCAGGCGGTGTTCGACTGCCTCGAAGGGCGTCCGGCCGGCGCGGCGCCTGCTCCCTCCCCTTCGGCCGAGATGACCGACACCGACATCCTTTCCCGCGCCAACCACTATTTCGACGCCAAGCTTTTCGAGGCGACCCTTTTCAACGAGGTCGGCCGTGTCGGGCAGGACGTCGACGATTTCGAGATGATGCTGCGCATGATGGGCCGGCTGATACGCGAGATCGCTCCCCACGAAGTGATGGCCGCCGTCTTCACCGACACGGTGACGCTCGAGACGGTGATCGCTTATCCGTACGCCGTCGACGACGAGACCCGCGCCGGAATCCGCAGCTGGATGGAACGGATCCGCGACGACGCACGCGTTCCCTGCTCTCCCGAAAGCATGATGAGCTCCGAATTCCCCCTCAACGAGCGTCGTGACGAGGAGGACGAAGCGCCGTCCGAGGGACCGCTGCGCCCCGCGACGCGGGTCCTGATCCGGTCCGGCGAGATGGTCAAGGGGATGGTCGTCCTCTTCTCGAGGGAGAGCGAGGATTCGGCCGGGGACAAGGGGCTGACCGAGGCGCTCCTGCGGCAGGCCTTCACGGTCATGGAAAACGCCTGGCTCTACCGGCAGATCATCCGGATGTCCACGACCGACGGCCTGACCGGCCTGATCAACGTCCGCGCCTTCCGCGAATCGCACAAGCGGGAACATTCCCGCGCGATCCGCCACCGGCTGCGGTACTCGATCATCATGATGGACATCGACCACTTCAAGAAGATCAACGACGTCTACGGCCACCCCGTGGGCGACGCCGTCCTGCGCGAACTGGCCGCGATCATCAAGGAAAGTTACCGGACCACCGACTACCTCGCCCGCTACGGCGGCGAGGAATTCATCATCCTGCTTCCCGAAACGCTCAAGCGCGAGGCGCAGATCGTGGCCGACCGCTTCCGGCAGGCCGTCGAGCGCAAGGTCTTCGCGGCTCCGTCCCCTTCGCTCCACGCGACGATCAGTCTCGGGATCACCGATTTCGACCCCGAATCGCCGATGACCGACAAGGAGGTCATCGCGATCGCCGACGAGGCGCTCTACACCTCCAAGCGCGAAGGGCGCAACCGGATCACGATCCGATAGCCGCTTCTGCCCCGATGACGCACCGGCACACCGACCATTTCACCCCCGAACAGTTCGAGACGCTGCGGGAGGCGATCGAGCGAACGAGCGGCATCGTGCTCGGCATCGGGAAGATGTCCCATCTGGACAGCGTCGTTCGGGAGCGTATGGAACGGGCCGGCGACAAGTCCTTCGCCGACTACCTGGCCCGGGTGATCGAGGATTCGTCGCCCGACGGAGAGCGGAAGGCGCTGATCACCGCCCTGATCGTGGGGGAGACGAGCTTTTTCCGCACCCCCGCGCTTTACGACGTCCTGCAGCGCAAGCTTCTCCCCGAGATGGCCCTCGACTCCGGAACGTTCCCGGTCCGCATCTGGAGCGCGGGCTGCGCGACGGGCGAGGAGGCCTATTCCCTGGCGATCGTGGCGCTTCACACGCTCGAAAAACGATGCGCCGAACCGGTCCGCATCCTGGCCACGGACCTGCACGCCGGCTTCCTGGACGTGGCGCGGGAGGGGATCTACCCGGCCTCCGCCCTTCGGGATGCTTCACCGCTTCTCGTCATGAAATATTTCCGGACGCTTCCCGACGGACGACTCAAGGTATCCGACGAGGTGAGACGCCTCGTGACGTTCGAGCAGCGCAACCTGTCCGAGCCGTTCCCGACGGACGCCGGACAGGAGAAATTCGCCGCGATCCTGTGCCGCAACGTCATGATTTATTTCCGGCCTGAGACGACACGCCGCGTCGTCGCCTCGTTCCATGAGCGTCTCAAGGAAAACGGCCTGTTTTTCCTGGGCCACTCCGAGACGCTCTGGGGTATTTCCGAGGATTTCCGCCTCGAGGAACGCGACGGGCTCTTCTACTACCGGAAAAGGGACGAAAGGGGGAAAGCGGTTCAGGCGGTTCCGAAGAGGACGCCCACGCCTTCGGCCGCACGCGCCCGGCCGTCCCCTTCTCCTGGGCCGGCCATTGTCCCCGGAGCGGCCGCCTCGATTCCCGCCGAGCCCTTCCGGACATCTCCGCCGTTGCCCGTCGTTCCCCCCATGCCGGTCACTCAAGGCCCCGCCGCGGATTCCGTCGCGCTTGCGATGGCCCAGCGCGCCGAGAGCCTGCTCGACTCCGACCGGGTCGAGGAGGCGGAGGCGGCCTGCCGCGACGCGATCGCGATGTTCCCGGGTTGCGTCGAGGCCGAATACCTGCTGGCGGTCCTGTATCGCCGGAACGGCCGCTGCGACGAAGCGATGGTCCACGCCGCCCGTGCGCTGCTCGTCGATCCCCTGTTCGTCCAGGCCGGCGTCGAGATCGCCGAGTGCCTCGCGATCCGGGGCAGGCGGGGCGAATCGTCGGACCAATGGCGTGCGCTCCTGAAAATGCTCGAACAGCCCGTGCATTTCCCGCGTCTTTCGCCGGCCACGGGCATGACCGCATCCGCTCTCCGCGAGTATGCCGCTTCCAGGGTCAGGTGATATAATCACGGGTTCGGCCCAGGAAGGGGATTGACGCGCACCCATGCAGACCAAACCACCGGAAGAAAAATTACCGTTCCTCAAGCGGGCCAAGCTCACGGTTTTCGGGGCGCCTCGCAATCTCTTCGACCCCAAGCTTTTCCACAACCTGTCGCTCATCGCGTTCTTCGCCTGGGTCGGCCTGGGTGCCGATGGCATTTCGTCGTCGTGCTACGGCCCGGAAGAAGCGTTTCTCGCGCTCGGGAAGCACACGTCGCTCGCCGTCTTCGTCGCCCTGGCGACGGTCATCACCGTCTTCATAATCTCGGGCAGCTATATGCAGATCATCGAGATGTTTCCCTCGGGTGGCGGCGGCTACATCGTGGCCTCGAAGCTGCTCGGCCCTCCGGCCGGCGTCATCTCGGGCTCGGCGCTCGTCATCGATTACGTGCTCACGATCACGATCTCGGTCGCCTCGGGCACCGACGCGGTATTCAGTTTCTGTCCGCCCGCCTGGATTGAATACAAGTTTCCGTTCGTCGCCCTGATCATCCTGTTTCTTTTATGGATCAACCTGCGCGGTGTGAAGGAGTCCGTCGCGTTCCTTACGCCGATCTTCATCGCCTTCATGGTCACGCACGTTCCGCTCGTCATCTATCTCATCGGCAAGCATTTCCCCCAGCTCCCCCAGGTCGCCGGCGCAGTCGGGGCGGACGTCTCGTCCGCGGTCCGGGAGGTCGGCTGGTTCGGCGTCGCGGCGGTCGTGATGAAGGCCTATTCGCTTGGCGCGGGGACGTTCACCGGAATCGAGGCCGTCTCCAACTCGATGCAGACGTTGCGCGAGCCGCGCATCCAGACCGGGCGGAAGGCGATGGTCTACATCGCCGTATCGCTGTCGGTGGTCGCGGGCGGCATCCTCATCGGCTATCTGCTCGAGGGCGTCCACCACATCCCGGGCAAGACGCTCAACGCCATCCTGCTCGAAAACGTGGCCGGCGGGTTGTGGGGCCCCGCGCTCGCCCCGATCGTCGTCGCCTTCGTGCTGGCCGCCGAGGCCGCGCTTCTGTTCGTCGCGGCACAGACCGGCTTCATCGACGGTCCGCAGGTGCTTTCCAGCATGGCGATCGATTCGTGGCTGCCGCACCGTTTCGCCCACCTGTCGCAGCGTCTCGTGCGCAAGTTCGGCGTCGGCTTCATGGGGCTGATGGCGTTCCTGATGCTCTACATCACGGGCGGTTCCGTCCGGCACCTGGTCGTCATGTACTCGATCAACGTGTTCATCACCTTTTCCCTTTCCCAGTTCGGAATGGTCGTCCACTGGTGGAAATTCCGGAACGAGGAGAAGCGCTGGAAGCACGGCATCATCATGAACGGCATCGGCTTCCTTCTCACCTTCTCGATCCTCCTGGTGACGGTGTCCATGAAATTTACCGAAGGGGGTTGGGTGACGCTCGTCATCACCGGGATATTCGTCGGGCTCTGCTTCCTGACGCGAAGGCACTATCGCAGCGCGGCGAAGCAGCTCGAGCGCCTCGACGAATTGCTGACGATGCTGCCCGAGACGGGCACCGAGAAGCCGAAGCCGGTGCTCCGCAGGAACGCGCCCACCGCAGTCGTCCTGGTTTCCGGATACAACGGTCTCGGGATGCACGTCTTCTTCTCGATCGTCCGGTCGTTCCCCGGCACTTTCAAGAATTTCGTGTTCATTTCCGCGGGCGTCGTCGATTCGAGCGTGTTCAAGGGGATCGAGGAGATCGACCACCTCGTCCTGAGCGTCAAGGAAAACCTCGCGAAATACGAGTCGTTCGTCCACGCCCACGGCTACTACGCCGAGACGCGCTACCAGGTCGGCACCGACGTGGTCGAGTCCGTCATGAATCTTGCCCGCGAGACCGTCGCCGACTTCCCCAACTCCGTTTTCTTCTCCGGCCAGCTGCTGTTCGAGAACGAGAACGCCCTGACCCGGCTGCTCCACAACCAGACGTCATTCATGGTCCAGAAGCGGTTCGTCTTCGAGGGACTGTCGATGATCATCATGCCCGTCCGGGTGCTGTAAACGCGCGTTCCCTGCTTCGCGCGCACGGCGAGGGGTCTCTCCTCCGGGTCGGCACAATGCTCTCCAGCTAGCGCCACGCGGGGGCACCCTTCCCGGGGGACGTCTGGCTCACCCATCCATGGGTTCGCTGCGACTCCATACCCCTCGCGGCCCCATCCCTGGGGCCTGAACCTGCTCGGGGCATAGGCCCCCGTCCAGGGACCCCCGCTCAGGCGTACGCCGGAGAGCGTGAGGCCTCGATACGCGACACCCGCCCCTCGCCGTGCGGCTACGCCGGGGGTCGCATTCCGCCAGCACCGCCTCCGGGGAATATTTCCCGCAACCTCCGGTTCGCCGAACATCCTGTTCGGCTTCCTGCCGTGTCCCTCGCTCCCGCCGTCCAGGCTTCGCGAGGGCCACATGGCCGCCCGAGCGGAAAAGCTTCGCCGAAGGCTCAAACCGTCATGCGGAATGCCGTGTGGATACACTGTCGCGTCATTGGTCGCTATTCCCGGCATGCGGAACGGCTCAGGGTGCCCTTTTCCGGGGGCGTGTGCCCCGAGCGTTCTGGGGCGCCATGGATGGCGCCGCGAGCCTGGGCACCCGAGGCGCAGCAAGTGCATGGATGCGGGAGCAAGCCGTCCGCCGGAAAAGGGTACCCTGAGACGCCGAGCAGGACGGGCAACAGGCGATGCCCTCTCCGCGGGTGCCATCGTGCGGGTGTGCCATCGTGCGGGTTGACGGGTGCCGGCTGGTGGGGGATTATAGATATACTCAATCGGTCAGCGTTCGGGATGGCGGCGACGCCGTCCCGTCGAAGTTTTCTTCAGGAGGCAACGAGATGGCTTTTATCCGCAGGGCGGGCTGGTTCGTGGTTGTGGCGGTGATGATGGCGGGATGGATGGGCGTGCTTTCGGGCGCGCGCGGCGTCGCCGAGGCGGCCGTGATCGCCTCGCACGGCACGAACGCGTCGGTTGCGGCTTCGGCAGGCGATCTTTCGAAGATGCAGGCGTTTCTCGAGAGCAAGGTCGTCGTCCAGAAACTGGCCGACTACGGCGTCTCGCCCTCGGAAGCTTTGTCCAAGGTCAGGCAGATGAGCGAATCCGACCTGCACCGGCTGGCGTCGATGACCGATCGGGCGGCCGCCGGCGGAGACATCATCGGACCGCTGATCGGAATCGCCATCCTCGTGATCCTCGTGATCGTCATTCTCAAGCTGCTCAACAAGGAGATCATCATCCGTTGATGCGCTCCTCCCCTCGTCTTTTCGGCGCCGCCCTGCTGCTGGGCGGTGCCTTGTTTCTTTCCGCGGGTTGCTCGACCCGTCCGCTCACGATGACCTCGGTCGACGGCCCCCTGTTCTTCATCCCCGGCGTGCCGTTCCTGCAACAGCAGGAAGAAACTTGCGGTCCGTCCTCGCTCGCCATGATGCTCCGCTTCCTCGGCGGGAACCAGACGACGGCCGAGCTGATGGCCGAAACGCGCACCGAGGCGCTTCGGGGGGCCTTGATCACGGACCTCGCGACGGCTGCCAAGCGGCGGGGATTCTCGGCCGCGATCGTCGATCTAGACCTGGCCCGGCTGAAGGCGTCGATCGACTCGGGGACCCCGGCCATCCTGCTCGTGGACCAGGGATTCCTGGTATACAGCGTCCCGCATTACCTGGTCGCGTACGGATACACGGCCGACGGCGTCATCGTGCATACGGGGAAAACATCCGGTGCGGTGATCGCCGCGAAAACGCTTGACGCGCAGTGGGCCAGGATGGGCCGCCTCGCGCTGATCGTCTCTCCGGGGAAGAAGCGATGAGGCGGGCAATCGCGCTCTGGATCCTGGCGGTGCTGTCGCTCTGCGGGTGCGCCGGCCACATGCCGCAGATCGTGACGCTTTCCGACCCGCTGACCGCCGAGGAGCACGTCATCCTCGGGGTCGGATACGAGCAGCAGGGCGAATTCGTCATCGCGCAGAAGGAGTACGGGCGTGCGCTCAAGAAAGACCCGCGCTGCTTCCAGGCTCGCGTGAACCTGGGCAACGTCGCCCTCGCCGAGCGGGAATACCTGACGGCCAGGAAGCAGTATCTTCGAGCGCTCGACATCCGCCCGGGCGACCCGGAAGCGACGAACAACCTCGCGATGGCGGCGACGCTCTCGGGCGACGTCAAACACATGGAGGATTCGAAGCGGCGGATGGATGCGGTGCTCGCCGACCCGGACCACCGGATTCCGGTGCTGCTCGATACGATGAAGGAACTGGAAAAGGCCATCGCCCGCTCGAAGGAGCCGGCGTAAATCCGTCTCTGCTAGAATAAACATATGCTGACAGACGCTTTCGGCCGAAAGGTCGATTACCTCCGACTTTCCATCACCGACCGCTGCAACCTGCGCTGCGTCTACTGCATGCCGCCGGAAGGGATTCCCCTCAAGCCGGCTTCCGAGATTCTCTCCTACGACGAACTGCTCCGAATCGCCCGGGTGGCGGCCTCCCTCGGGGTCCGCAAGGTGCGCGTGACAGGAGGCGAACCGCTGGTGCGGGGCGGCCTCGTCGATTTCATCCGCGACCTCGCCCGGATCCCCGGCATCGAGGATCTGGCGATGACGACGAACGGCATCGGGTTGGCCGAACTGGCGGCGCCGCTCAAGACGGCGGGGCTCCGGCGGGTCAACGTCAGCCTCGACACGATCCGGCGGGACCGGTTTGCGGAGATCACCCGGTGCGACCGGCTTCCCGAGGTGCTGGCTGGAATAGAAGGGGCCATCCGGGCGGAACTTTCCCCGGTGAAGATCAACGTGGTGCTTCTGCACGGGCTGCTGCCCGGCGAGGTCGACGACTTCCTTTCGATGGCGCGCGAAAGACAGGTCACGGTCCGCTTCATCGAACGGATGCCGATCGGCTGCGCCCCGTCCGAAGGCTATGTGTCCGCGGACGGCATCCGCGACCGGATCCTCTCGCTGCCCGGCGCCCGCCCCGCGGTCGGCGGCCGCCCGGCGGCCTCGCTCGACTACGACATCCCCGGGTTCGCCGGCAGGGTGGGGCTGATATCGCCCGTCTCCCGAAAATTCTGCTCCGACTGCAACCGTTTGCGCGTCACGTCGGTCGGCCATTTGCGCAACTGCCTTTTCGGACGCGAGACGCTCGACTTGCGACGGCTGATGCGGAACGGCGGAGACGACGAGGTGGTCGCCGCAATGATCCGTCAGGCCGTGGCATCCAAGACCGAAGGGCACGACCTGTGCGGCAGCGGTTCGGTCCCGTCAGCCGCCGAACCGATGTCGCGCGTCGGCGGGTAGGCCGCTTGCCGGGTTCCGTCCCGTCCCCGCTGAATCCCGAGCTGCGCTACAACAATTACGGGAGCTGGATTCGGCGCCGCCTGGGGTATTCCGCGATCCGGATCGGCGTGGACGGCGGTTTCTCGTGCCCCAACCGGGACACGGCCGGGGCGGGTTGCTTCTACTGCAACAACGAGGGATTCACCCCGGGAATCCGTCACCCGGACCTTTCGATTTCAGGGCAGCTCCGGATCGGCATCGAGCGGGTGCGCCCGGGCCGCAAGGCGGCGTGGGCCGGAAAGAGCGGGCTGCGCTTCTTCGCATATTTCCAGCGATTCAGCAACACGCACGCGCCTCCTGAAACGCTCGACCGGCTCTACCGGGAGGCGCTGGCCCATCCGGAAGTCGAGGGGCTCGTCGTGGGAACCCGGCCCGATTGCCTGGGGCCCGAAGTCCTCGACGTCCTGCGGGCGATCGCCCGCGACCGGTATCTTATGGTCGAGGTCGGATTGCAGTCGGTATCCGACCCGGTGCTTGCGCGGATCGGCCGGGGACACAGCGCCGCGGATTTCGAAAATTCGGTTCGAAGCCTCCGGGCGTCGGGGATCGACGTCGGCGCGCACCTGATCCACGGCCTGCCGGGCGATACGCTTGACGGGTTCGTCGGGGCGGCCCGGCTCCTGTCGGCCCTCGACATCCAGGGCGTCAAGCTTCACCACTTCCACGTCGTGGCGGGAACGCGGGCCGAGCGCGAGTGGCGAGCAGGGCTGATCACGGTGCCGGGCTACGGGGAATACGTTTCGGCCTGCGCCGATTTTCTCGAAATGTTATCGCCGGATATCGCGGTGATGCGCCTTTCAGGCGAGGCGTCCGACGGCATGCTGCTGGCGCCCCGCTGGGAACACGACGGCGAACGGTTCGCCCACGACGTGACGCGCGAGCTGACGCGGCGCGGCAGCTACCAGGGACTTAGGTCCGAAACCCAGATCGACGAATCCAAGAGGTAATTCCGCATGCCGAACGACGGACCTGAATTCCTGCCCCACTCCTCGGGCTGTTTCCTGTGCGGCGACGAGAACGTCCACGGCGTCCGGACTTCGTTTTTCGTCGAGGGGAACGCGGTGAAGGCGAGGCTGTCGCTACCGGCGCATGTGAACGGCTACAAGGGGGTCGCCCACGGCGGGGTGGTCGCGGCGCTGCTCGACGAGACGATGGGCTGGTCGGCCACGGTGTTCGGCGGGAAGCACCCGATGTACGTCACGGCCGAGCTGACGGTGAAATACATCGCGCCGATTCCCGTGGGGGAGCCGGTCGAAGTCGTCGCCCGGCTGGTCGAGGATCGGGGAAGGGTTGCGTACGCCGAGGCGGAACTTCTGCACGGAGGCAAGGCGCTCGCCCGCTCGACCGGCAAGTTCATGCCCATGAGCGATGCGGCCACGGCGCAGGTCATGCCCTACCTCAGGTTCGACCGGTGCCGGGCTTTCGCGACGCTGTTCGGCCGGAACGAGGCGCGTTAAACCCGGAAAACAGAGGCTTTCTCGGTCAGTTTTCCGGCCATCTCCCTGAGTTCCTCGGCCGCGCTCGAAGAGGATTTCATGCTTGCGGCCGTCAGCCGGACCATTTCGGCGACCTGCCTCATTCCCGCCACCACCTGGTCGTTCGCGCTCGTCTGCTGGTGCGTCGCAAGCGAGATCTGCATGGACGCCTCGGACGTCCCCTCGATCATCCCGATGATCTTCTCGAATGCCTCGGCCGTCAGGTTGATCGTCTCGCGCCACGTGTCGACCTCGCGGCTGCCCTGCTCCGTCGCGAGGATCGATTCCTGCGTCGCCGACTGGATCTCGGAGACCAGCGACCGGATCGCCTCGGTCGATTCCCGCGTCTTCTCGGCCAGCCGCCGGACCTCGGAAGCCACCACCGCGAAGCGTCGTCCGTGCTCGCCCGCCGCGGCCGACTCGATCGCCGCGTTCAGCGCCAGCAGGTGGATCTCGCCCGCGATCTCCTTGATCAGGTCCATCACCTTTCCGATCTCGTGGCTCTTCTCGCCCAGGAACAGCGTCTTGTGGGCGATATCGGTCACCCGTTCCTTGATCCGGCCCATCCCCTCGACGCTCTCCCGGACCAGCGTCGTGCCCTGCTGCGCCATCTCGACCGTCTGCCCGGCGCCCGACTTGACCGCCTCGGCGTTGCCCGCGATCTGGTGCGAGGTTCGTGAAAGCTCTTCCATCGTCGCGGTGACCTCGGCCAGCGAGGACGCCTGCTGCGACGAACTCGTCGCCTGCTCCTGGATCAGCGTCGTGATGCCCGCGGTGAAATCGCCGACCTTTACGCCCGATTCCTGGATCTGGCGGATGACCGTCCGCAGGTTCTCGGCCATCGCGTTGAAGGCGCGTGCAAGGGCCCGGAGTTCGTCGAAACCTTCCTCGGGCACCTGCGTTCGGAGTTCTCCATCGGAAATCTCCTGGGCCGTCGCCACGAGCCGGTCGAGCCCCCGGGTGAATCCGGTAGCCAGGCCGCGCGCCACGAAAAGGGATGCGACCACGATCAGCAGCCCGGCGCCCAGGATGTTCGAGGCCAGCTTCCGGAGGCTGGCGTCGACGGCCTCGTATTTCATCCCGAGCTGCAGCCAGCCGAGCGATTTTCCGCCAGGGGAAATGGGGATCGTCAGTTCCATGGCGCGCGCTTTCTTGTAGCGGACGATCCGTTCGACGATCTTCATGGAACCCTCGGCCTTGCCGTCCGGCGGGGTCCACTTACCGTCTTTCTGCGCGGGGTCGGAATGTGCCAGTATGGTCCGGTTGCCATCGACGGCGGCTGCGAAGGCGATGTTCGGGTCGCGCCAGGCCATGTCTTCGATGTACTTGGCCAGGAACGCCTTGTCGAAACCGCTTCCGTCCGGGGCCATGTTCTCGGTGGCGTCGGATTCCATCGCCGTCAGGAGCACCCGTGCGTGAAGGCGAAGGTTTTCGTCGAGCGCGGATTTCGCGCGGTAGTAGGAGAAGCAGGACACCAGCAGGACGATCGCGATGGAAAACGCGGCAAACGCAATCGTCTGGCGGGCGGCCAGACTGTTAACCGATTTCATCGTGGACCTTTCTTGTATGGCCATGGCCGAGAGAGTGCGAACCTTCGCTCACCCTTAATTATCGGCAGTAATTGCCAAAAACTTGCGCGTTGTTGCGCAGGTGGTGGAGGTAGGGTATCGTGAAAGCGGTAAATCCAGACCATGATTTTCGTCGGGGCGGGGGGGTATCCACTTGAGCGGTCAGTTGCTGCTGTTCGTCGCACTGTCGATTGCGGTGATCGGGTTGTCGGTCGTGCTTGCGATGATGCTGCTGCAGCTTCGCCGTACCATCCGGCAGCTGGAATCGCGTCTCGATTCGGCGCTTCGACAGACGGAGATGACCGCCGAAGACCTGCGGCGCACCAACGCGGCGGTCCGGGAAATACTGGGCCACGTGGAACGGATCACGGCCAACGCGGCGCTGGTAAGCGAAAGCGGGAGACATCTTCGCAAGACTCTCGACCTGGCTTCCGCCGGGGTCACCGGCATCGTCCTGCCCGTTCTGGGCGGCGTGTCGGGCCTGGCTTCCGGCGCGAGGGCTTTTATCGAAACGTTCATCAACCGGTATTCGCGAAAGGAGGAAGAGAATCATGTGTGAGGAAAAGGGGTTCAACGGAACCGCGCTGGTGGCATTTCTCGCCGGGGGGCTGATCGGCGCCGGCATCGCGTTGCTGACCGCGCCCGTCTCGGGCCGCGAGGCGCGCGAAAAGATCAGCGACCTCGCAGAGGATCTGAAGGACAAGGCCACCGGCTGGACCGGCGAGGTCAAGGCCAAGGTGGGCGGGTTGCTCGAGCGGGAAAGCTCGGCCGTCAAGGAAGCGTACGAGGCCGGCCGCGAGGCGATGGTTCGCGAACGGGCCAAGTTCGAAGGGAACCTGCCCGAATAGATTCCGTAAAATCCTTGCCGAAAAGAAGCGGGGCACGGGGATCGTCGATCCCCGTGCCCCTTTTTCGTTTCTTTTTCGCGGCCTGCCGGGTTTACCAGTTCGCCTCGGCGGGGGTGAACCAGCCCTGCGGGTGCGCGCACACCTTGCATGCTTTCGGCGCTTCGGCCCCTTCGTGGATGTGCCCGCACTTGATGCATTTCCAGCGGATCGGCTGTTCACGCTTGAAGTAGGTGCCGCCCTGCAATCTCTCGAGCAGCGTGGCGTACCGCCGTTCGTGGTGCACCTCGACGCCCGCGACGTTGCGGAAGGTCACGGCTGCCGCCGCAAACCCTTCCTCTTCGGCGACCTTCGCCATCGAAGGGTAGATGTTGCTCCACTCGTCCTTTTCGCCGGCCGCCGCCGCTTCGAGATTGACCAGCGTCGTGCCGATCCGGCTCGGATAGCCCGCGCCGATCTCGACGTCGCTGCCCTCGAGCAACTTGAAGTAGAGATGGGCGTGCTTCTTCTCGTTGTCGGCCGTCTCGAGGAAGATGTTCGAGATCGCCTCGAACCCTTCTTTCGAGGCGATGCCCGCGTAGAACGTATATCGGTTGCGCGCCTGCGATTCGCCTGCGAACGCTGCCATGAGGTTCTTCTCGGTCTTCGATCCCTTGATTCCCATCGTTCCCTCCCGTATCCGTGTGAATTTGCGATGCGATGCGTGTCTGCTTCCAATTATAGCCCAACACCGGGGGAGTACTCCCCGTCCAGGCGGGAGAGCACCTTGAGCAGGTGGGGAACGAGCTGCTGCTTGCGCGAGAGGACGCCTTTCATCTCGTAGAGGTGCGGTTCCACCTGCGGGTATTCCATGACGTGGGCGATCCGCGTGTACCCTTCGACGAGGAACAGCGTCCCTTCCGCGGCGATATCGGTCACCATGAGGCCGGCCACGAACAGGCCCTCCCGTTTCCGGATCGCCGCGAGGGCGTCGAGCAGCGATTGCTTCATCTCGTGGAACTCGTCGAACCCGATGACTTCGACCTGGCCGATCCCGATCTCGTGCGAACCGTGCCGGAAAAGCTTGAAGTCGGATTCGATGGCCTTGATCGCCGAGCCGTGGTTCCTGAGCGAACCGGTCGCCGCGAAGATCTCCCGCCCGAAAGCGCCGGCATCGAGCCCCGCAAATCGTTCGAGCCGCAAGACGGCATCCCGGTCGGCTTCCGTGGTGGTCGGCGACTTGAGCAGGACCGTGTCGGTCAGGATGCCGGCCAGCAGGAGGGCCGCGATCGCCGGTTCCGGCTCGATGCCGCTTTCGAGGTAGCGACCGGCCACGAGCGTGCATGTGCTGCCCACGGGAGAGGTCGTGAAGGCGATGGGAGACACGGTCGGGCCGTTGCCGAGCCGGTGGTGGTCGATCACCTCCTCGATCTCGACCGCCTCCGCGCCGGGGACGGCCTGCGCGAGCTCGTTGTGGTCGACGAGGACGAGCGCGTAGGGCAGGGGCGCCAGGAGCGAAGATTTGGTGGCGACGCCGGCGAGCTTGCCGTCCTCCTCGAGGGCGAGCACGGAGGGTTCCCGCGAGGCGAGCAGTTTCTGCCGCAGCCGCGTGAGCGGTTCTCCCACCCCGATCGTCTCGAACTTCCTTTCGGCAAAGAGGAAAACCGGAGTCGACAATCGCGCGAGCCACGCCGCCGTGGCGGTGTCGTGCGGGGTCAGGAGGATGCGGGTGCCTCTCGCGGCCGCGAGTGCGGCCAGCTCCGGATCCGCCGCGTGGTCTCCCGTCAGCACCAGGAGCCGGACGCCGCGTTCGATGGCGGCCTTCTGGATGGAGCGCCGGTTTCCGGTCATGATAAGGAGTTCGCGCGGGTCGTATCCGGCGATCCGTTCGGAAAAGGATCCGGCGCTCATGGCGCCGATGAAGAGCTTGAGCGTGACGGGAAGATCCGTTTCCCCGTCTTCTTCCATCGTCCCCGAGAGCGTTTGCGCCAACGCCCGAAGCGTGGTGGTGATCTCCCGCTGGTGCTCCGCGCCGGGCAGCATGTATTTTTCGGACAGCCGCAACTGGGAGAGGATGCCCCACGGCCGGCCATCCCCGTCAAGCACCGGCAGGGTGCGTACGCCGCAGGCGTGGAACGCCTCGAGCGCCTGGTAGGCGGTGGTGTCCATTCCAACGGTCACGGGTGCGCGGTCGAGCGTGTCGCGAACCTTGGGGTGTACGTCGGGCAGGCAGGCCGGATCGCGGATGCCGAGCCGGTCGAGGATGTAGCGCGTCTGGGGATTCGGTTCGGCCGCCATGGCGGCGACCGCCCGGGGCGTGCCGGTTTTCCGCTTGAGCTCCGCGTAGGCGACGGCCGCCGCGATCGAGTCGGTATCGGGGTTCCGGTGGCCGATGACGTAGAGGGTTTTTTCCATGCAGGCGATCCTTTCGCGCCCCGGCGGGATTAGTGGGAGGATACCGCACGCACGGCCAGCGTCGCGGCGAAGCATGCCGAGGAGAAGAGGACGACCGTGGCGCCGGTGGCGCTGTCGAGGTAGAAGGAGGCCACGAGGCCGCCGACGCCCGAAAGCAGGGCGATGCCGACCGCGATCGCGAAGGACGAGGCGACGCTTTTCGCCACGTTGCGCGCCGCGGCCGCCGGCACGACCAGGAGCGCGGTGACGAGCAGGATGCCGACCGCCCGGATGGCCGTCGTGACGACGAGCGCGGTGACGAGCGCGAAGGAGATCTCGAGCGCCCGGGTGCGTATCCGCATCGCGCGGGCGATGCCTTCGTGGGCCCCGAGCAGCAGCAGCCGGTTGAGCGTCAGGAACAGGTAGCCCGCGACGAAGCAGGCGATGACGGCCATCCAGACGATCTCGCCGTCGGAAACGGCCAGAAGGTCGCCGTAGAGAAATCCCTGCAGGTTGCGGGTGAGCCCTTTCCGGGCGCTGATGACGGCGATGCCCAATGCGATCACGGTCGAGAAGAACACCCCGATCACGGTATCCGTCGAAAGCTCGGTGCGTCCCTTGACGGTGGCGATCGCCCAGGCGACGAAAAGGCCGAATGCGACCATGGTCAGCAGCGGGTGGATCCCGAGCAGCACGCCGAGGGCGACGCCCGTGAAGGCGGAGTGACCGATGGCGTCGGAGAAAAACGCCATCCGGAAATGGACGAGCGGCACGCCGACCGCCGCCGCGGCCGGGCCGATCAGCAGGATGGCAAGCAGCGCCCGTTTCACGAAATCGAGCGAGGCCATGTCGGCCGGGAGCAGATGCCCGAGGAGGTGGAGCAGGGGAGCGATCAGCGCGGATTCGGTCATTTGCAGTCGCACCCGTTCTCGTGAAGGTGTCCTTGCCCGTGAACGTGGCTGTGGCGGAGAAGATGCGGGTCGCTGCCGTACATCGCGGTGAGCGTTTCGGGCGTGAGCATTTCGGTCGTCGCCCCCTGGCAGACGATGCGCCGGTCGAGGCAGATGACGCGGTCGGCGTGCCGGGAGACGACCGACAGGTCGTGGCTCACCAGGAGCAGGCCGAAGCCGTTTTCGCTGTGCACCTGTCCGAGGAAGTCACAGAACAGTTCCTCGCCCGCGACGTCCACCCCCGATACCGGTTCGTCGAGCAGCAGGATGTCGGGCTCGCCGCGAAGGGCGAGCGCGAGCAGCACCCGCTGAAGCTCGCCCCCTGACAACCGGCCAAGCGGCTTGTGGAGCAGCTGTTTCGCCCCGGCCCGGTCGAGCGACGCTTCCGCCGATTCCCTGGAACGGCGGGTATGCCCGAAAACGACCGGCAGCCATTGCGACGAGAGGGAGAAGAAGTCGAGCACCGTCATCGGGACGTCGCGGTCGATGTCGAGCCGCTGCGGGACGTAGCCGATCCGCGGCTTCCCGTGGCCGTGTTCCTCGGCGTGGCAGAAGCGGACCGATCCCTCGAAGGGAACCATCCCGAGAATCGCCTTGAGCAGCGTGGTCTTGCCGGCGCCGTTGGGGCCGACCAGCGCGGTGACCTCGCCGCAGCGGATGTCCGCGTCGATGCCGGAGAGCACCTCGACGCCTCCCAGCCTGACGGTGAGTCCGCGAATCTCCAGCGCGTGAAGGTGTCCCGGGTCGCCGTTCATCGGCCCAACGCCTCCCGCAGCGCACGCAGGTTGCCGCGCATCACGTCTTCGTAAGTGGTGGGCGCAGTCGGCCCGGTCGCCACCGGATCGAGCACGCGGACCGGCACGCCCGCCTCCCGGCCGATCATGGCGGCCAGTTTTTCCGGATATTGCGGCTCGCCGAAAACGGCCGCCGCCCGGTTCGTCCGGATGACGCCGATCAGTTTGCGGATCTCGCCCGCCGACGGCTCCTGCCCCGGCACCGTCTCGATCTCTCCGACCACGGCAAGCCCCAGGTCGCGGGCGAGGTAGTCGAACACGTTGTGGAAAGTGACGATGTTGCGGTTCCGGAATCGCTTCGATGCCGCATCGAATTCCGCCGCCAACGCTTCAAGCCGTTTTACGTAGCCGTCGGCGTTGGTCCTGAACCGGGCCTTGTTGCCCGGAGATGCGGCGGATAGCGCCTTCTCGATCGCGCGCACTTGCAGGATCGCGTTTTTAGGGCTGACCCAGCTGTGCGGATTGACCTCGCCGTGTCCATCCCGGGAGGTCGCCCGGATCGGGACGACGCCCGCGCCGCTCTCGATCACGACGACCTTCGGATTGGCCTTTCGGACCGGGGCGCCGATGAATTCCTCCATGCCGAGCCCGTTGACGACGAACAGGTCGGCGGCGGCGATCTTCTTCATGTCGGCGGGCGTCAGGGAGTAGTCGTGCGGGCATCCGAGCGACGCCGGAAGCATCATGTCGACCTGCACGCCCGGCGCGTTTCCGACAACGTTCTTCGTGAACAGGTAGATCGGCAGGAAGGAGGTGAGCACCCGCAAATTGGGCGCGGCAATCCCGTTTCCCGCGGGCAACAGGAAAACGGCCAGCAGGACGAGGGCGATCCGGCGGAGAAATGCGCTGAGATTCATCAGGCTTAAACGATACTGCGCGTCGGGCGGGAAAGCAACGCCGCGCGCACCCGGCGCATCCCATGCTCAGGAATTGATCGGAGGTTCCCATGCGGTTCATGGCCTTTTGCGCGATCTCTTTCGCTTTGCTGGTCGCCGTCACCGCAATGACGCTCAAGCCTGGCCGGACATTGTCCGAAACCGGTTCGGAGGCCGCCCAGGTCACGCTGGATGGCGTTCCGGTCTGCGTCTTCAGGCACGTCGACAGGATCATCGCCGTCGTCGGACGCTGCGGCGTCGAAGTTCACGTGCCGACGCCTTCGCCCTCCGACCAGGCCGCGCCTCCCGGGCAACGACTGCCCCCGGGGCATCCCCCGATCGACGGACCCGATTTCGGGCAGGAGGGACGCGTGCTGATATAAGGTCCCTTTTCGTTGTTTTCCGCGGGTGTTTTCCGCGGGTTGTGGAGGTTTGAACCTTCCTTTACAATGAAAAGGTTGAGGAAGGGAGATTCGTTGTCCTTTTATGCGCAGTTGAGCGAGGCGTACGACGCCCTTTTTCCGGTTTCGACGGCCCAGCGGGCGCTCCTTCGGTCGCTTGCCGAATCGTTGCCCGGAATTCGCGTGGCCGATGCCGGTTGCGGTTCCGGCGGGCAGTTGCTTCCGATCGCCGAGCTGGGCGGTCTTTGCACCGGCTTCGATCCCGACGAGGCGATGGTTTCCCTTGCGCGCCGGAAGCTGGCCCTCTTCGGGAACGTCCGCATCGAACCGGGCGGGTTCGGCGACATGTCGCGGCTTGTCCCCCCGGCGAGCGTCGATCTCGTGCTGTGCCTGGGTAACTCGCTGGTCCACGTCCCGAAGGGTGAGGCGGCCCGGTTCCTCTTCGATGCCTTCGCGGCGCTCGCTCCGGGCGGTCGACTGCTGCTCCAGATCCTGAATTACGACCGGTTCGCCGCCGGGGACGACACGCTGCTTTCCCCGATGCGTTCGGCCGACGGCACGGTTTCCATGGCGCGCCGGTACTTGTGGGAGGACGGCCGTCAACTCCGGTTCCTGACCGAACTGACGATGCCGGGCGACCCGCCGCGCGTCATCCGCAACGACATCCCGCTCTACCCGGTTCGCCCGGGCGAATTGCGGGAGATGCTCTCGGAAGCCGGCTTCGCGGAAGCGAAGTTCCATTCCGATTTCGCCCTTTCTGATTTCTCGAACGATTCGGAGGCGCTCGTATGCCTGGCACGAAAAAAATAAAGCTACACGGAATTCGTCGGTTCGTTCCCGTCGTCCTGCTCGCGCTCGCAACGGGGTGGATCGCGACGCGGGGTGTCGCGCTGGCCACCAACCGCTTCAAGGTGCCCGCCCCCGCAAAAAGTTCGAAGTCGCCGAAAGACCAGGCAGCGATCATCTCGGCACAGGGGATCGACGCGAAGAACCTGCTGACGCTGCTCGCCGACGCGAGTTCCGAAGGCGTGACGCCCGACGGCAACAAGGTGACGCTCTCGATCGACCCCCGCCTCCAGCGGGAAGTGTTCGAGTTGTTCCGCCGCTTCGACCCGCCCTTCGGCATCTTCGCCGCGGTCGAACCGGGCACGGGCCGCGTCGTCTCGCTCGTGGGGTACCGGCGCGGCGGCGAGTCGGACCCCGGGCTGGCGCTCAAGGCGATCTACCCGGCCGCCTCCCTGATCAAGGTGATCACGGCATCCGCCGCGGTCGAAAAAGGGGGCGTCGATCCCGAGGCCGCCATCAGCTATTGCGGCAACATCTACACCGTTTCCCGCAAGGCCAACCACCTGCGCGAGGGGTGCGGAAACTCCATGACGCTGGGCGAGGCGATCGGCAAGTCGGCCAACGTCGTCATGGGAAAAGTGACCGTCAACCACGTCGGCGCCGAGGGACTCGAAGAATACCTGGCCAAGTTCGGATTCGGGCAGCGGGTTCCCTTCGACCTGCCCGTCGAACCGAGCCGCGCCGAGGTTCCCCGCGAAGAGTTCGAGCTCGCACGCACGGGCGCCGGATTCGGCGAGGTCTACGTTTCCCCGCTCCACATGGCGACGATCATGGCGGCGATCGGTGACAACGGCGCCATGCCGACTCCCCGGTTGATCGACCGGATCGAGGACCGCCACGGGTTGGTCACCTACGAGAGCCGCGCCGAGAAGTGGCGCGACACCGTTCGTCCCGAGACCACCAAGGCGCTGATGCGGATGATGGTCAAGACGATCGAGATGGGGACGTCCCGAAGGGCATTCGGTACGGCCGAGCACACCCCGATGCTGCGCGACATGGAAGTGGCCGGCAAGACGGGCTCCCTGTCGGGCTGGAATCCCCGGATGAACTTCGAATGGTTCGCGGGCGTGGCCCCTGTCTCCGGCCCGAAACTCGCGATCGTCGCCCTCGTCGTCAACGACGACCATTGGAAGATCAAGGGCAACTATGTCGGCAAGGAGGCGTTTTCGGCCTACTTCGGATACCCGTCCTCGATGCCCCCGATTTATGCCAAGGGGCACGGGAAGCGCGGCAATGTGGTCGCCGTATCCAAGAAAAAGGGGAAGCGTCACAAGGCCGCTCCGGGGAAACGGGGCAAGAAGGGGCGCGGCGCAGCCAAGGCGGGTGTCGGCCGGACCGCATCCGCCGCCATCCCGGGCTGAGGCGGGTTTGGACTTCGCCCGGTTGATCGAGGCGCGACGCTCGACGCGCGCGTTTTCCGAACGTCCTGTCGAGTCCGGCAAGCTGGCGCGTCTGCTGGAAGCCGCGCGCTGGTCGCCTTCCTGTTCCAACCGGCAGCCCTGGCGCTTCGTGGTCGTCTCGAAAGACGACGAATCGCGCGCGGCATTCGAGGATGCGCTCGACGCCGGCAACGGGTGGGCCAAACGGGCGCCGCTTCTGGTCGTGAGCGGCGGGTCCGGCGCCAACCTGCTTGAGGTCGAGACGCGGGACTACCTGCTTCACGACGCCGGCCTCGCGCTCATGAGCCTGGTCTACCGCGCATTCGACGTCGGGCTGATCGCGCACCCGATGGCCGGCTGGAAAGAACAGCCGATGCGCGCCGCGCTTTCCCTGCCCGACGATTTCCACCCCATCGCCGTGACCGCGATCGGCTACCCCGGCAGCCCGGACGATCTCGACGAGGCCACGCGCAAAAAGGACGACAAGCCGCGCACCCGCCGACCGATCGGCGACAGCGTATTCGCCGGGCGGTGGGGCGTTCCGCACCCGGCCGTTCTCCCCGGTCCTCCCGAACGGTTTTTCGAAACCGCGATCCCGATCCGCTTCTCCGACATCGACGCGATGGGGCACGTAAACAACGCGCTGACGCTCACGCTGCTCGAACAGGGAAGGATGGCTTTCTACGTCGAGGTGGTCGGCGTTCGACGGATCGAGGACATCGACTTCGTCATCGCCGAATCGTCGTGCCGCTACAAGGCGCCGATCCTGCTCCACGACACGGTGCGCCTGCGGCTTCACATCTCCGACGTCTCGCGCAGTTCGTTCCGCTTCCGCTACCTGATGTTCGACCCCGACGACGGCCGCGTCTTCACCGAGGCCGAGACGGTCCAGGTGGTCTACGACTTCGCCGCCGGGCGTCCGAAGGCCGTCTCCTCCGAATTTCTCGAAAAGGTCGGTCCCTTTATCGGGGGGTAGCCCGGGAAGCGGGCAGGCGGGTCGTTCCGAGTTCCTGCGCCTTGCGATAGCACTGTTCGGCCTCCTCGGCGTTTCCCGCGCGGGCGAGGAGCACCCCGAGGTAATACCACGCGTCCGGGTCCGCACCGGACAGCCTGACCGCCTCCCGCAAATGCGCGATCCCCTCGTCCAGTTCCCCACCTCCCGCAAGCAATCGTCCCAGGATGCGGTGGATCGTCCCGTTGCCGGGTTCGATCCGCAGCACCTCCCGGTATTCGGCGATCGCCTCCTGCCGCATTCCCTTGAAGGCGTAGGTCCGGGCGAGCCCGGCGTGCCCCCGGCCCAATTCCCGGG
>JANXPS010000072.1 GCA_025357175.1 Deltaproteobacteria bacterium
TCAATCGTTATGGGCAGGGCGCGATTCCCGACAAGGGAGCCCTGCTCCCGTTGCCGCCCGGGACCGGTATTTTCGACGTATGCACGCTCATGCACGGCAAGGATCAACGCTTCTCCGTCGTCGGGAAAGGCGGAGTCCCCGGATTGTTCGATCCCGCCGGGAAGCATACCGGAAACGCCTCCGAGTCCATTCGGGGCATCGAAATAGGAAAATTTTCGATTCCACCGCGTCTGTTCGCCATCGATCTCAACGGAGACGGAAATGACGAATTGCTGACCGTCAACAACCTCGTGACGCCGGGTACGTTTTTCGAAGGTGTCAAGGTCCGGTCGGGGGCCGAACTGCTTGCCTTCGCTCAAGATTCCTCCGGCGGGCTCCGTCTTGCCTGGAGGACTCCGCAGACCGTTTTCGGCGTCATCGACGCATTCCTGCTGGAAGACGAAGCGAAACATCTGCGCAGGATAGGACTACTCGTCCGGGAAAAGGGAAAACTGCTTGAGGATCAATCCGAATGGCGCGTCGTCTGGATGCGTTGAAACATTGACATTCCGGAGCGTTTGGCTATAATTCTCAGTTCCGTTGGTGTGGCGGTGTAGCTCAGTTGGTTAGAGCATGCGGTTCATATCCGCAGTGTCCGGGGTTCAAGTCCCTGCACCGCCACCAATTTACCCTCTTTTTCCCTTGCAGTTCGCTTTTTTTGCCCTAAAATCCCCATTTACCCGTTTGCGTGGCATTTTAATTTTGTTTTGTGGTATATTCGGCACCAGGTCGTTTATGAGCCGGCATAAACCGGTGCCGCAATTCGCCGCAGGAGGCACGCCTGATGACGCCACACCTCGTGCTGCTCGTAGACGACGACCCGGTTTTCACCCAATTCACCAAAAATCTCCTTCAAGAAAAAGGCCTCAAGGTCATTGCGACGTTCAACAAGGCCGAAGCGCTATCCGCCTTTGAGGAACACTCGTTTTCCTGCGCCGTCCTCGATATCTTTCTTCCCGATGGCAGCGGCGTCGATCTGATCAAGCCGTTTCGTGCCCATTCCCCTTCGACTCCCATCATCATGGTTTCCGGCCAATCCGACGTCGAGGAAGTCGTGCGGGCGATGAAGGATGGCGCAAGCGACTACATCAAGAAGCCGTTTCACGGCGAAGAACTCGTCCTCAAGATCCAGATGGCGCTCGAAAACAGCCAGACCAAGGTCGAACTGCTTGAACTCAAGAGCAAGGTGCGCGTCGACGAGGAATATCAGCTGCTGTTCTCCCTGGGCGAAAAGATGAGCAAGCTCCAGGGGACCGTAGACCAGGTCGCCAACACCGACATCACCGTGCTCGTTTCCGGGGAATCCGGGACAGGGAAAGAGCTGATGGCCCGGGCGCTCCATAAGGCCTCCGATCGCGTGGGAGAACCCTTCATCAAGGTCAACTGTGCGGCATTGCCGCGCGAGCTCCTCGAAAGCGAACTGTTCGGCTTCGAAAAAGGGGCCTTCACGGGGGCGCACCGCCGAAAATACGGCCGATTCGAGATGGCGCAAAACGGCACCATCTTCCTCGACGAAATATCCGAGATGCACCTCGATCTCCAAAGCAAGCTGCTCCACGTCCTCCAGGAAAAGCAATACTACCGGATCGGCGGCGAGAAGGAAGTCAAGGCCAACTGCCGCATCTTGACGGCGACGAACAAGAATCTCGAGCGCATGGTCGACGAAGGCCGTTTCCGGCGCGACCTTTTTTACCGGATCAACGTGGTCAACATCGTCATCCCTCCATTGCGGGAGCGAAAAGACGACATCGCGATCCTGTCCGATTATTTCCTGCACCGGTATTCCGAGATGTACAACCGGGAGCCGGTCCCGATTTCCCCCCGGCTGATGGAGATGTTCCTGTCCTATACCTGGCCCGGCAACGTCCGGGAACTCGAAAATAACCTCAAGCGGTATATCATTCTGGGGAACGAAGCCCAATTGATTTCCGAATTCACGCGCAAGCGGGACAACGGCGGCTACACGACGCCCAATGAAATGGACGGCACGTCGCCGGTTCAGCATGTCGCGTTCATGGATCCCAGACCCGTCTCCTCGTCGGACCATCGGGAGTTCGAATCGAACCATTCCGCCGACTCGCTCAACACCTCCGGCGCGACCCTCAAGGAGGTCGCCAAGATCGCCCAACGAAACGCCGAGCGCGAAATGATCGAACGCGTCCTCGGGCAGACCCGCTGGAACCGTCGAAAAGCCGCAACCATACTCGACATCAGTTACAAGGCGCTGCTTTACAAGATCAAGGATTGCGGACTCGACGAGAACTGACGACACCAATAAAGAATAGTATCGTTAATACCGTTAAACGCTAAGGGGGCTTTCGGGTCCCGGGAAACCAATGTCACATCACATGCAACATCTATCCGGAGGGTCGATGGCCAAGGCCATATGGGCGGTAGCCTGTCTTTTTTTTGTCTTTCTATTTCTTTCCATCGCAAATGCTTCCGCAGAATCCGATCCGGGAGACGGCGGTCCACCGATCCCCGCTCCGCCTAAATCCTTGTCGGTCGTGGCTCCCGTTCCCCCCGCAAAAATCGTGGCCGCCAGGGGGAAAGACAACGTCGCTCCGGTTGTCGCACTCGACACGACCTACAAGATGGGGCCCGAGGATGTCCTCCGGGTTTCCGTGTGGGAAAACAAGGACCTGACGCTGGATCTGGTTGTCCGACCCGACGGCAGGATTTCCATGCCGCTCATCCAGGATGTCCAGGCCGAAGGGTTGACCGCCGCCGAACTCGCCGTCATCCTGCGCCAGCGTCTTGAGACTTTCATCAAAGACCCTCAGGTTTCGGTGATTCTTTTGCAGGTCAATGCCCCGAAAATATTCGTGATCGGAAATGTCGCCAAGCCGGGCCCCTATCCATTGCGCAGCGAAACCAACGTGCTTCAGGCGCTCTCTCAAGCCGGGGGGTTCACCCAGTTCGCGTCGCCCCGAAGCATCAAGCTCGTCCGCGGGTCGGGTCTAAAGCAGGTTGTCCGGAAAATCAACTATTACAATGTGATCGATGAAGGCGGGGAGGGCAACTTTCTCCTGTCTCCCGGCGACACGATCGTCGTGCCTTAAGAGGATAATCAGCGAATGCCTTTACGCCCCGACATGGAACCGCGGGAATACCTCAACATCCTCCTTCGCAGGAAATGGGGGATCCTTTTCGTCATCGTCTTCATCCTTTTCGCGGCGTGCGTGGTTTGCGTCGTCGCTCCCGAAAAATTCAAGTCGTCCACGACCATCCTCGTCGTCCCCCAGCGCGTCCCCGAGGGGTATGTGAAATCCACCGTCAGCATCAAGATAGAAGAACGGTTGGCCACGATCCAGCAGCAGGTGATGAGCCGGACGCGATTGGTCGCGGTCATGGACGAACTCGGCCTGTTCAAGGAAATGCGCAAGAAGATGTCCGTCGAGGAAGTCGTGGATGAGATGCGGAAGCGCATCCAGATTCAGGTGGGGACCAGCGAAAACGCCCGGTCCCGGAAAAAGGATGCCGAGAGCGACAGCTTCACGCTGTCCTTCACGCATGAAAACCGACAGACGGCCATGTTGACCGCCTCCCGGCTGGCGTCCTTTTTCATCGACGAAAACCTGAAGAACCGGGAGGCGCAGGCGGTCGGGACATCCGAGTTTCTCGACTCCCAACTCCAGGAAACGAAGGTCAGGCTCGAGGCAGCGGAACAGAACGTTCGGCAGTACAAGATGCGGTTCATGGGCGAACTTCCCCAGCAGATGCAGGCGAACCTGTCCGTCTTGACCCGATACCAGGAGCAGCTGCGCGCCAACGCCGACACGATCCGGAATCGGGAAGACCGGAAGATCTTCATCGAATCGCAGATCGCATCGCTCGATGCCCACATCCGCGAGCTCGAGGTTCCGCTCGTCGGTCCAACTGAAAACTCGACTCCTGCGCAATCCGTTTCCGGGGTTCCCTTCGATCCGGCCCAAGCGCTCGTTTCGACACTCACCGAAAAAAAAAGCCGGCTTGGCGAGCTGACGAATCGCTTTACCGACAAATATCCCGAAGTGCTTCGTCTGAAGTCCGAAGTCGAACAACTCGAGAAGAAGATCGCCGAGGTCCGTGCCAACGCGCCCGTTGCGCCGGCCCCCGTCGCATCCCCCGATAAAAGGCCCCGCACCGTGCCGTTCATGCCGATTCAACCCAGAGCCGTGAAGGAACGTGATGAACTCCGGAACGTCAAGGCCCAGTTGTCATCGATCGATGCAGAGATCCCCCAGTTGAAGAAGGAACGACAGGATCTGCTGGCCGGCATTACCGCGGTCGAGGCCAAGGTGGCCCAGTCGCCCCAGCGTGAACAGGAGATGATCGCGTTGTCGCGCGATTACGACAACATGAAGGGATCTTACGACGACCTGCTGAAGAAGAAACTTGACGCCGACGTTTCCCAGAATCTCGAGAAAAGACAGAAAGGGGAGCAATTCCAGATTCTCGATCCCGCGAATCTCCCCGAGGAACCGTTCACGCCGGACCGGAAGAAAATTCTCGCGATCTCCATCGCGCTCGCCTTCGGAATCGCCTTCGGCGGCACCGTGCTCCTCGAGATGTTGAACCCGACGTTGCGCAGTTCGAACGACTTCAAGCACTTCTTCGCCTACCCGGTGCTCGCCTCGGTCCCCCAGATCCAGGACAGGCAATTCGTCCATCGGAAAAATCTCCGCAAAGCCGCCATTTTCGTCACGGGAGCCGTCTTCACGATCGCGATCTCCGGGTTCCTGCTGCTCTACGGCGACAAGATCCGGATTCTTCTCAACATTTCGCGAGGCAACTGATGTCGATGAAACCTTCGATCCTCAAGGTCGGTGAAGACGACCTCATCTTTTCGGAACAGATCAAGGCGCTACGGGCAAAGGTCGAGTATCGTATCGACAGCCTCGGCCTCAGGATCATTGCGGTGACCAGCGCGATCTCGGGCGAGGGAAAAACCACCTTGTGCGCGAAACTCGCGGCCAACCTCGCATCATCCGGGCGCAAGCGGATCCTGTTGATCGATACCGACATGCGCAAGGCGGATCTCGCGCAAGGAATCGGCGTTCCCGGCAAGCCCGGACTTTCCGAATACCTGCTCGATTCCGCCGAAGTCGCCGACATCGTGCACCAATCCGAAGTTCCCGGTCTCCAAGTGATCCCGGCCGGGTCGCGGATCGATTCGCCCGACTTCCTGCTGAGCGGCAACAAGTTCCGGATGTTCCTGAAAGGACTCCGCGAGAAGTTCGATATCGTCCTGCTCGATACGCCGCCCATCCTTCCCGTCGCGGATACCCTGAACCTGCGCGATCAGGTCGACGGATTCATCTTCATCTATCGGGCGGCATTCACTCCGTACAAGATGTTTTCGAAAGCCGCTGAGGAAATAGGGGAAGCCTCCATCGTCGGCGTCGTGATGAACGGGGTGGAATCCGAGCCGCAGCGCTACTACGAGCGCTATTACGGGCGCTACTACACCAAACGATTTTCCGAGACAGAGTCCGCCGACTGACCGGTCCATTGAGTCCCGATATCAAGACATCCGTCATCGACCTTTCCTCGACCGAATTTTGGTCTTGGGCATCTACTCATCCGGATTACTCCATTTTCCATACCCGCGAATGGGGGCTGACGCTTCAGAAATCATACGGATACAAACCTGAATACCTTCTCATCGAGCGAAAGGGTGGGGGGACCGCGTTCCTGCCCATCATGGAAATTGCCAGTTTCCTGACCGGTAAAAGGCATATTTCCCTTCCCTACAGCGATTACTGCCCGCCGATCGTCAACGGGGAATATCCTGTCGGCGAACTCGCCAAAGATCTTCTCTCGATCGGGGCGAACCGTGGATGGAACAGTCTCGAGTTGCGCCTCGGGGATGGAAACGTCTCTTTCGATGGACGTCATTGCGCAGAATACTTTCATCACGTTCTTGACCTGTCCGTCGGGGAAGAGCAGATTTTTCGCGACATGCGGGATTCCACTCGCCGAAACATCAAGAAATCGCAGCGGGAAGGGCTCGAAGTTTCCGTGTCGACCAGCATGGCGGATCTGCGGGACTATTATCATCTGAATTGCCTGACCCGGCGCCGCCATGGCCTGCCCCCCCAACCCTTCCAATTCTTCCTGTGCCTCCACGAACAATTGCTCGAACGTGGACAAGGCATCATCGTTCTGGCCAGATATCGGCGCACGATCACGGCTGGTGCGATCTTTCTCCAAACCGGAACCAAGGCTTACTACAAATTCGGCGCCTCCGAGAAGCTGTTCCAGCACCTGCGGCCAAACAACATGGTCCTGTGGGAAGGGATCCGCTGGTATGTCCGGAACGGTTGCCGGTCGCTCTGCTTCGGACGCAACGAAGAGAATAACGAAGGCCTCCGGCGGTACAAGCTCGGATGGGGAGCCGGGGAGTCCTCGATCAATTACTACAAGTACGATTTCCGGAAGAACCTTTTCGTGGATCGCGTCAACCTCGCCAGCGGGATCCACACGAAAGTATTCCGCCATGCGCCGCTGTTCCTGCTCCGGATGATCGGGTCGAAAATCTACCGGCACATGGCGTGAATGGACACATGACACCAACGTTTCCGGTGAACAGGGAGAGATTCGAGGCGTGCCTGTTGGGCGCGTCACTCGACACAGGGAATCTGGGCGTCAGCGCCCTTGCGACCTCCTTGGTCGGGCTTGTCCGGAAGCACCGACCCGGTGCAGAGTGTGTCCTTTTCGTCGGGCGGCGGACCGAAGGTGACTTCTCTGTCCGTCTGGAGGCTGAGACGGTCCGGGTCCCTGTGATCAACTTCCGGCAATCCTTCCGTGCACGCTTCGGGGAACACGTCCTCGTCCTCCTGTTCCTCGCGCTGCTCTGGAAGATCGTGCCGGTCGATGGGTTCCGGAAGCTGATCGGGCGCGTGAACCCGCGGATTCGGCGGATCGCGGATTCCGACCTCGTCGGCGACGTC
>JANXPS010000074.1 GCA_025357175.1 Deltaproteobacteria bacterium
TACCTCGCGGTCAGCGAATGGCGGTTAGGCTACGTCACGGAGAAGTGGCCGGAAATCAATTTCCAAAAAACCCGCGAACACGAATGAACGGCGTCGAGGAATCCCTCGAAATGACCGGAAACTCGACGATGGTTTTCGAATACCCGGGGGCGCCGGTTCCCTTCAGCCGGTTCCCGCCATCCGAAAAAACGAGGTTCCCGTATTTGCCGTAGTGAACGATCTTGGGAGCTGCTTTATCCGCCGCCTCGTCCGAAAGCGCAAGAAAGAGGGCGCAGTGACGGCCCTTGTCGACGGGGTTTTGAAAGACGGTGAAGAGGGCGTAGCCGGGGGCGTCGTATGCGGCGCCGTCAAGCGAAAAGCGGCCGGGTGCGACCGAGATCGACGACGGCAGGTACCGGAGAAATTCTTCCCTGCCCGGCGTTCCGAGAAAGAGGAGGTCGTGTCCGGAAAACGTTTCGGCCGTGGCCGATCGTTCTTCCGTGAACGGTGTCGAGCCTTGTCCCATCGCGTCGAGCAGGATGCGCCCGGAGGCCCGGAGCCCCGGCGTGGCGCCGCCTGAAACGATCACCCGGAGCGAGTCCGATCCCTTGATGTGGTTGACCGTCGGTGGAATTTCCTCGGGAGCGAGCCGGCGGAACACGGTGACGTCGGGATCCAGCACGAGACGTTTCGGCCAGGCCGCTGTCTTGAGCGAAAACGGGGCCGACGTCCCGCGGATTTCGATTGTCCGGTCTACGGTCCCGCCGCCGGGAACCTCGAGGCGCAGCGGAACGGCGAGATCGAATGCCGGCTCCGGCTGGGTAACCCGTCCCGACACGACCCATCCGTTTCCCGCCTTCACCGTAGTCACATCCTCTAAAGACAGCACTGGCGCGCCCGCCCGATCGACCCATTGCGAAAAAAAAGGACCGAAGGGTTTCCCGCTCTCCCGTTCGAACGCCCAGGCGAAATCTTCCCATGTCGCTTCTTTTCCCATCTTCTCCCTGGCGACCCGTCGCAGGGCGGACCAGAAATGGTCGTCGCCCGCCCGGATTCTCGACATGTGGAACAGCATCGCCGCTTTCCCGTAGCCGATCGCGCGGCTTGCCCCATCGTTGCGGGAAGTAAAAACGCGAAGCGGAAAATCCTGGTCGCGGGGCACGAGCGTCGCGTAATCCCGCAACAGCTTCAGCCGGTGCTCGAGCCCCTTTTCGGGCGAGGCCCGTTCGTCGTACAGGTAATCCGCCACATAGCTGGTGATTCCCTCGGACCAGTTCCCGCTCCCCGGCCGGACCCTGACGCCGTTGCCCCACCACGAGTGCGCGATCTCGTGCCCGAGGCTCGTGTCGAGGATGAAGGGCAGGCGGACGACGTTGGCGCCCAGGAGCGTCCAGGAGTGAAATCCGTAGCCGGTCGGGAAGAAGTTGTCGGCGACGGCGAACTTCGGGAAGGGATAGGGGCCGAGCATGTCCCGGTAAAAGGCGAGATACCGCGCCGAGGCGGCAAGATACTTCTCGGCCAGCGGGTCGTTTTCCTTCGAAAAATAGCTGTAGACCGGGACGGCACCATCCAGCGCACGCGTTTCCCGAATGACGTAGCGGGCCGCAACGAGTGTCAGGCGATCGTCCCCGGGTTCGATATCCCACTCGGAAACCGACCGGTTTCCTTCCGTGGTCCGGAGCAGTCTTTTCCCGTCGGTCAGCGCTTCGTAGCCCTCGGGCGCCGAGATGCGGATGCGATAGCCGTTTCGAAAGGAGGCGAGGGCGGGATGCCATCCGGAGTCGCCGGACAGGAACGTTCCTTCGGGCCTGATCGTCGCTTCGACCCCGTACGTCGGGTCTTCCGTGTTGACGGGGCGATCCGGGACGTTGTCGCTGAACGCCGCGTCATACGTGACCGTCAGCGGACAGGCGGCCCCGGCGGGGGAAAGCTCGACGCTCAGCACGCCGTTCTCGAAACGGAAAGGGACGGGCGATTTCGCGACGCTTACGGCCCGGATGACGGCGGCCGGGGAGAGCGCGATCCGGAGAGCGCCGGCAGGGGCGGCGCCCATCGTGATTTCGTCGGTGGCCGAGAGGCGCCCCCGCTCCGGATCGATCTCGATCGAGAGCCGGTGCGACGCGATGGATCGCGGGGCAGGCGGGGGAGTCTGGGGAATCCGTGCGAAGGAGCAGCCAACGGCGAGCATGAGCGCCGCCGGGAGCAGGAACCTCCATCGACGGAGACGGGACGGGATATGGCGGAGCGAATTCATGAATCCATTTTCCCCCAACCCGCGAAATTGTTCGAAGAAACTTTGCGGATATCCGCATCTTAAAGGCCGGAAACGGAAAACGATCATGAACTGGAAATGGATCATGAGGCTGCTGGCCCTAATTTTGGTGATGACGTTAACCGGCTGCTCGGTCGGTCCCGTATTCAAGAGGCCGTCCGCTCCCGCGGTCGTAGGTTATACGTCCGGCCCGGTTCCATCCGAAACGGTTGCCGCGCCGGCCGCGGGCGGCGATGCGCAGCGGTTCGTGCCGGGGATGGAGATTCCCGCCCGCTGGTGGGAGCTGTTCCACTCCGAACCGCTGGACAACTGGGTCCGGTTGGCGTTGGCGGACAACCCGACTCTGGCCGCCGCCGATGCGACGCTGCGGCAGGCGAGGGAAAACCGGAAGGCGGGGGAGGGTTCGCTTCTCCCGGCGGTCGATGCGGGCGTGTCGGTTTCCCATCAGAAAATATCGGGTGCTTCATTCGGTCAGGGCGGCCAGGGGATCAATCCATTCACCCTGTATAACGCCTCGGTGAATGTTTCATATGCCCTCGACGCGTTCGGGGGGACGCGTCACGCGCTCGATTCGCTCGAGGCGCAGGTCGATTACCGCAGGTTCCAGCTCGAGGGCGCCCGCCTGACGATCAGCGCAAACGTGGTCACTGCCGCGATCCGGGAGGCTTCCCTGAGAGCCCAGCTTCGCGCGACCCGGGAAATCCTGGCGGTGCAGGGGGATCAACTCGGGGTCGTCGAGAAGCAGGCCCGGCTCGGGAGCGCTTCCCGCGTCGACGTGCTGGCGCAGCAGGAACAGCAGGCGCGGACGCGTGCCGCGATCCCCCCTCTTGAACGGCAGATCGCACAGAATCGCCACCTGCTGTCGGTGTTGGCCGGCCGCTTCCCGGGCGGTGACGAGGCGCCCCCCGAGTTCGATCTCGACGGGCTGACGCTGCCGCAGGAACTGCCCTTAAGCCTTCCATCCTCGCTCGTGCGCCAGAGGCCCGACATCCGTTCCGCGGAAGAGGTGATGCGCTCGGCGAGCGCCCGGGTCGGCGTGGCCACCGCGAACCTTTATCCGCAGATCACCCTGACCGGCGGCTATGGATCGAGCGCATCCACCCCGCGAGCTCTCTTCGGGCCGGGGTCGTCCCTCATGAACCTCGGGGCAGGCCTGCTGCAACCCGTTTTCCGCGGAGGGGCGCTGAAAGCCGACCGCCGGGCCGCCGAGGCCGCCTATGACGAGGCCGGAGCGCTCTACCGGGACACCGTCCTGCAGGCTTTTCGCAACGTGGCGGACGTGCTGCGCGCGCTCGAATACGACGCGGCCGGCCTCAAGGCCGAGGTCGAGGCCGAAGGCGCGGCGCGCGCCACGTTCGAACTCGCGCAGAAACAGTACCGGCTGGGGGCGTCGAGTTACCTGGCCTTGCTCGACGCCCAGCGCAGGGTCCGGCAGGCCCGCATCAGCCTGGTCCAGGCGCAGGCGGCGCGCCTGGCCGAGACGGCAGCCCTGTTCCTGGCGCTTGGCGGAGGATGGTGGAACGGAGTGCAACCATGAAAAAACGGATCCTTTTCGTCCTGCTCGGATTGATCGTCCTCGTCGCCGTACTCGGCGGCATCAAGGCGCTGCAGATCCGGGCGATGATCGCCCAGGGGAAAAACTTTACGCCGCCCCCGGAGACCGTCACGACCTCGACCCCCCGTGTCGAATCGTGGGAGGTCGCGCTGACGGCGGTGGGTTCCCTGACCGCGGTCCAGGGTGTCACCGTTTCGGCCGAACTGCCGGGGAAGATCGTTGAAATCACCTTCGAGCCGGGCGTGCCCGTCAAGGCGGGCGACCTGCTCGTACGACAGGACACCGGTTCGGAGGAGGCGCAGCTGCCCGGCGCCCAGGCCCAGGTGACGCTTACCAAGGCCAACCTCGACCGGCAATCCGGAATGCTCGCCGAAAAGATCGTTTCGCAGGCGGACTACGACGCTGCCGTCGCCGCGCACGACCAGGCCAAGGCTGCCGCCGACGCCATCCGGACCACGATCGAGAAGAAGCGGATCCGCGCCCCGTTCGGCGGGCGGCTGGGGATTCGCTTGGTCAACCTCGGGCAGCTTCTCCGGGAGGGAGACCCGATCGTCACATTGCAGGCGCTCGCCCTCATCTTCGTGAACTTCTCGTTGCCGCAGCAGCAGCTTTCCCGGCTCCGTCCCGGGTTGCCCGTCCGCGTCACCTGCGACGCGCTGCCAGGCCTGACGATCGGCGGGCGGATCACGGCGGTCAACCCCCTCGTCGATGCCGATACCCGGAACATCCAGTTGCAGGCGACGGTTCCGAATCCCTCCGAAAGGCTCCGGCCCGGGATGTTCGTCAAAGCGTCGGTCATCCTGCCGGGCCGCCGAAAGGTGAACGCCGTCCCGGCGACCTCCATCCTCCATGCTCCCTACGGCGATTCGGTCTTCCTGGTCGTCCCGGACAAGGACAAGCAGGGCGCGACGGTGCTCAGCCAGCGGTTCGTGCGCCTCGGCGACCGCCGGGGCGACTTCATAGACGTCACAAGCGGGCTGAAGCGGGACGACCGAATAGTGAGCACAGGTGTGTTCAAGCTGCGAAACGGCCAGGCGGTCGTGGTCGAC
>JANXPS010000075.1 GCA_025357175.1 Deltaproteobacteria bacterium
TCGAACACCACCACGTCCACCCTGTCTAGCGTTTCGCGTGAGGCGGCAGGGACCGACTTGCTGGGCATCTGCTGGAACTTCCAGTACCTCGACAGCAGCCAGGTAACGGCCGACGCCGGCATCTGGGCGCACAACAACGCCTACGCCAACCGGCTGGTCTACGACGCCATCGAGGCGCTCGGGATCCGGCCGAGCTTCACGCGTCCGTAACAACCCCCTGACCCGGCGGCACGCGCCGCCGGGCGCATAAAAAACCGGGGGACGGGCTTCATGCCCGTCCCCCGGTTTCATTTTTCGGCGCTTCCGGATACCGGGAAATCGCCTCGCGGACACCCGCTCCGGCTGGCGCAGGTTGCAGAGCGCGATTACCGCCCGCGAAACACGGGCTTCCGCTTCTCCTTGAACGCCGCCTTGCCTTCGGCCAGGTCCTCGCTTTCCATGCACAGCCGGATCAGCGCGTCGGCTTCCTCGGACTCGGACCGCGGCAGGTCGCCGAATTCCATGCACATCGCGAGGATCCGCTTGGTGCCCCGGATGGAAAGAGGCGCATTTTCGGCGATCTCACGCGCCATCTCGTCCACCACCTGCAGTAGTTCCTCGGGCGGGCAGGCGCGGTTGACCAGTCCGATCTCTTTCGCGCGTCGGATGCCGATTCTGCGGGCCGTGTAGAACAGTTCCTTGGTCGCGGGAAGCCCGATCGCATTGACAAAGCGCATGAGGCCCGACGGGCGGTAGATGATCCCGAGCTTCGCGGGCGTCATGCCGAACGAGGCGCCCTCCGACGCGATCCGGATGTCGCAGGTGATCGCCAGTTCGAGCCCGCCGCCGAAGGCGAAGCCGTTGAGCATCGCGATCACCGGCGCGGGAAACGATTCGACCGTCCGGATCATGTCGTCGAACGGATTGGAGGAAAGCAGCACCTGCGCCTCTCCGGATCCTCCCGCCGGAATCTGCGTGATGTCGTAACCGGCACAGAACGCCTCGTCACCCTCCCCCCGGAGGATCACGCAGCGGACGTCATCCGTCGCAAGTTCGTCGAATGCGCGCGAAAGTTCCTTGAGCAGCCTGGGGTTGAGGGCATTCTTCTTGGCCGGGTTCGATAGCGTGACCGTCGCGACCGGACCTTCTTTCGAGACCGTGACTTTTCCGCCCACCATGCTCCCTCCCTACGCCAGCGCGTCGAGCGCGGTCATCATCGCCGCGGCGGTCGCCGCCAGGCTTTCGATCGCCTTCGTCGCCGGCGAGTCGGGGTGCGCCAGGAGGATCGGCGTTCCGGCATCCGACGCCTCGCGCAGTTCCATCTGCAGCGGCACCTCGCCGATGAAGCGAAGCCCCATTTCGGCGCACGCCCTCGCGGCGCCGCCGTGGCCGAAGATCTCGGCCCGCCCCGAGCAATGGGGGCACAGGAAATAGCTCATGTTCTCCACGACGCCGAGGACGGGCACCCCCATCTTCTCGAACATCTTGACGGCCTTCTTCGCGTCGATCAGCGCGAGATCCTGCGGCGTGGTCACGATGATCGCGCCGGAAACGGGCGTCATCTGCACCAGCGAGATCTGCACGTCGCCGGTACCGGGGGGGAGGTCGATGACCAGGTAGTCGAGTTCCCCCCATTTCGCCCCGTGAATCAGCTGCTCGAGCGCCTTCATCAGCATGGGGCCGCGCCAGATGACCGGCGTGTCGTCCTCGAGCAGGAAACCGACGGACAAAAGCTTGATGCCGTCCTTTTCGGCCGGGAGGATCAGCTCTCCCTCCGCCTGCAGGCGGTGCCCCTTGAGACCGAACAGCGTCGGGACCGAAGGCCCGTAGATGTCGGCGTCGAGCAGGCCGACGCGCGCACCCGACTTGTGCAACGCCACGGCGAGGTTCGCGGCAATCGTCGATTTGCCCACCCCGCCCTTGCCGGACGCGACCGCCACCAGGTTGCGAACCCCCGGGACCGTCCGCCTCTGGTCGGTCATCGCCTTGTGCTGCGGCGGCGTCGGATTCGTTTCACGGGGCGGAGCACCACCCTTGTCCTTCTTCCCGAAAAAACCCATCTGCCGCTCCTTCTCAAGATTGCTTCCCGCAGGATACCACCCCGCGCGGGGGGACGAATCCTCTACTGATATTATTGGCGAATGCTGCCGATACGGATTCATGGACACACATGCCCGGGCCATGGCCGGCGACTACGTCGCGGCGATCGATGCGATGAACCGCTACCTCGAACTCGCGCCCGATGCCCCCGATGCCCGGCAGGCGAAAGACAAGATCTACGAGTGGGAGGCGTTGCAGCCGGCTTCGCCCCAGGGCACGCAGGGATCCGGCCGCGGGTCGGTCGGACCGCAAGGGAAAGGGAGAATCCGAAGATGAGACAGCCGATCGCGATCACGCTGGTCGCCGCACTCCTCCTGCAGGGCTGCGTTCCCTACACGAGCAACTACAAGCCGACTCCCGGCGGCGGCCGGAAGGTCGTCGGCCTCGACCGGCCTGCGGCCCAGGCGGGACCCGCCCGGATCGATATCGTGGGAAGTCCGACCGCAATGTCTCCTGCCGACCCCCTTGCATTCCGGGTCGCCCGAACGCTGACGGGACCCGAGGCGAACATCACGACCACCCGGGAAAACGCCTACAAGCGCTCGTGGACTCCGCTGATCATCCCGGTTGGCGTGCTGCTCATCGGCATCTCTCCCGTGCTGCTGGTCTTCGCCGGGCTGTCGAACGGCAACGATGCGATGGACAAGCTCATCGGGCTCGATGCCGACCCGTGCAAGCACGGCTTTTTCGGTTTCGCGGCCCTTACCTTCGTCGGGATCATCGATTCCTGCGAGATCGCGGACAGCCGGACGGGCGAAGAGAAGGAACCGACCGGGAAAACCGTTTCCGAGGAGGCCGGCGTCCCCGACGTGAAGCTCGATGTCCGGCTGCAGGCCACGGGGGAGGAACCGGTCGTCCGGACGCTGCAAACGGATGCCGGGGGCAACGCCTCGCTGGAAATCGGCCCGCTGTTCCGTTCGTTCCGGGCGGAACCGGGCAATGTGGATGTCGTCGTCCGATCGGCGGGAAACGGCGGCCTCGAACAAACGGCACGGATCGAAGCCGGGGCATCCCGGCGGCTGTTCACCCCCTTCTCCGAAGAGAGGGCGGGCGACCGGGCGCTCTCCGAAGGGGAAGGGCTCGTCGCCCTCGATCATTTCACCCGGGCGCTCCAGAATTGCGCGGGTTCATCCGCCGAATCCGCTCTCCGGAAGAAAACGTTCGCCACCTATCGCGCCCTGCCGCTGAAACCGCCCGTTCCCGAGGAAGCCAGGCGGCTGGTCGTCCAGGCCGAAACGCTCGCGAAAAACAACGACGCCTCGGGGGCGATCGGCAAACTGACGGAGGCGGTCCGGACGACGCCCTGGCTTCCGGTCGCCCGCTACAACCTGGCGATGGCTCAGGCCATGGCCGGCGATTACGGCGCGGCGATCGGTGCGATGAACGTCTACCTGGAGCTCGCTCCCGACTCCCCGGACGCGCGGCAGGCGAAAGACAAGGTCTACGAGTGGGAGGCGATGAAGCCGACTTCCACGCCCCCGGCGGCCGGAGAAGGCGGACGGGGCCGGCCCGCCCTGCCCGGGGGCGGGAGAGGTCGGAGATGACGCCGTCCAACCGGATCTGCGTCCTCGCGATCGCCTTCTGCCTCTGCCTGCCGGCAGCGGCCTTCCCGGCGGATGCCGTGCGGGAGAAATCCGCCGTGCGAAGCTGGCTCGAGCAGATGGTCCAGCGTCTGGAATCATCCCGGGACGAGGCCTTGCGCAACGAATACAAGGCGGGCGCCACACTCCGGAAGGCCGAAGCGCTTCTTTCCAGGGCGAAGGCGGCCGGAAGCGTCCCGGCGGAAGCCGCGGCGGGAAAGGCGGCCGACAACGCGCGCGAGGCGCAGCGAAAAGCCGGATCGCAGCGGATGCGTGCCGAATCGACGCTCTCGTACCTGAAACCGCTGCTTGAGCGGCAGGACCGGTACGCGATCGGCGCCGCGTTCATGGGGGTGCACGGGAAGGTGGAAATCAGAAATGGCGACCAGTGGCTCCCGATGGGCGAGGACAAGCGCTTCCTCCCCCCCGGGACGACGGTCCGTACGGGCCCCGACAGCGGCGTGGGCATGGAACTCCCGGACGGCTCGAGGGCGTGGCTCGGTCCCGACAGCCGCTTCACGGTCGCCCAGCCGCCGGAAGGATGGGGCGAGGTCGGTCAGTTGCTGAATATAGAAGCGGGCGTCGTGAAGGCGCACGTCATGAAAGGGATCGTGAGGAAGTTCGAGGTTCGCGGCACCTGCGGCGGTGGGGCGGTTCGCGGCACCTCCTTCCGTGTCCGGCAGGCGGAGGGCGGTTCGACCGTGTTCGAAGTCGATGAAGGCGTCGTCGAGGTGGCCGACCTCAAGGGAGACGGAAAGGTTTCCGTGACGGCGGGCTTCCGCGTCGAGGTCAGGCCGGGGGGGTTGCCGGGAAAAGCTGAACCATTCACGCCGTCCAACGGACCGGAACCCTGGGAAGTCCCGGAGGGCGAATGAGCCCGCGACCGAATGTCCTTCGAACGATCGCCCTGACGGCATCCGCGGCTGCGGCGCTGTCGCTGGCATACGGTTTGTTTCCGGCATACGCCGGATGCGTTGCGGTCATGTCGCAGAGTTATGTCGACTCGCTGAACCGCGCGTCGCATTCCAATTCCTACAAGACGAACAATCCGCTGCCCGCCAACATCACGACGGAACAGCAGTGCCAGGATTACCTGAAAACCTTCTGGAACTATAAAAACGACAGCGGATACCAGAAGACCCGGTGCGAGTGCAACGGTTCCTCCGGCGGCGGAGGGGGGGGCGGCATCTCAATCCCTTCCGGCGCGACGCCGGGCCAGGCGCTGGCACTCGGCATCCTGGGGGCCGCGCTCAATTCGGCCATGGCCCAGCCGGCGGGGCCGTCGGCTGAGGAGATCGCCCGCAAGCAGGCGCAGGAGGAAGAAGCGCGCCGCCGCGCGGAGGAGGAAGCCCGACGGCAGGCGGAAGAGGCCGCGCGACTCGCGGCGATCGAGAAGGCGCGGCGGCTCGCGATCGCGGGGCAGATGAAGTTTGAGTACCGCATTATCGGCGGGAGGCAGCACTTCATCGTTAACGGCGACGATCACACCGACGAAC
>JANXPS010000094.1 GCA_025357175.1 Deltaproteobacteria bacterium
GCTTCGCATCGCACACCGCGCCTACGTGCTCGAGACGGGCCGTGTCGTACTCACGGGGAGCGGCGAGGAACTTCTGGGGAACGAACACGTCAAGAAGGCGTTTCTCGGGATGTAGGAGGTTATCGATGAGCAAGGTCGAGAAGTGGATGACGCGGGATCCCGTCACGATCGAGGACAGCGCCTCGATCATCGAGGCGGTTCACCTGATGAAGGAAAAGGACGTCCGGAGACTCCCCGTGATGCGCAAGGGGCGCTTCGTCGGAATCGTTACCGACCGGATGATCAAGGATTATTCGCCGGGCAAGGCGACCTCGCTCGACACCTGGGAAGTGCACTACATGCTCTCGAAGACGCCGGTTTCCGAGGCGATGAACCCGAAGCCGTACACGATCGCGCCCGAGGCCGAACTGATCGACGCCGCGCAGCTCATCCACGACCGGAAACTTTACGGTCTATGCGTGACCGATCCGGCGGGGAACCTGGTCGGCATCCTGACGATCACCAACATCATGGAGGCGCTCATCGCGCTGTGCCGGGGCGCGGACGGGGGCACGCCGAAAGGGCGGTAATCCGTCCCGCCGCTTCAGCCCCCCTGCGGGGAGTCGGTTTCGGAGGCGTGACCGTGGTGGTGCGCGACGTCCGGGTGATCGTGCGGGTGGGCGTGCCAGGAATCCTCGTGCCGGTGCCGGTGCAGGTGCAGGAGGTTCGCGGCCAGCAGCAACTCCCGGTCCGCCAGGATCATCTCGGGAGGTCCCGAGGCCAGGACCCGCCGGTTTTCCCCGAAGACGATGACCCTCGTCGCGATTTCCGGGACGATGTGCAGGTCGTGCGTCGCGGTGAGGACGGTCGTTCCCTGTTCCTCCGCCGCGACGACGAGGTCGACCAGCGCCCGGCTGCTGCGGGGATCGAGGCCGGTGGTCGGCTCGTCGAGCAACAGCACCCGAGGCGACATCACCATCACCGACGCGAGTGCGACCTTCCGCTTTTCCCCCCCCGACAACGCGAACGGCGGCCGGTCGGCCAGCGCGCCGAGGCCGAATGCGGCGATCGCCTCTTCCACCTTCCGGTCGACCGCGTCCGGCGATTCGTTCAACTGGAGCGGTCCGAAGGCGATGTCGTCCCGCACGGTCGGGTTGAACAGCTGCGCGTCGGCATTCTGGAAGACGATCCCCAGTTCCTTGCGGAAATAGATGCCGAACGGGTCGTGCGAGAGCACCCTTTCGGTGATCTCCCGGCCGAACGCCCGGTAGCGCCCTTTCTGGGGGAAGAGGAGGCCGGCCACCACCTTGAGCAGCGTCGACTTGCCGCAGCCGTTCGCACCCAGGACGGCGACCCGCTCGCCCGCCTCGACCGAGAGCGACAGGGAGGACAGCGCGGGGATGTTCCCGTCATAAGCGAAATGGATGTCTTCGAGTTCGAGAAGCGGCGTCATGGTTCTCCGGGGCGGTATCGGCGCTATTTACGGAAGCCGACCCGCAAGGTGCGCGAGACAGCAGAATAGCACGACCCCCGCGACGAACGCCTTGTCGGCACCGCGCAGCCGTGCCTGGGGCGGGAAGCGGACATCTCCGCTGAAACCGCGGGCCCGCATCGCCGCGTCGACCTCCTCCATCATGTTCAGGCTTTTTTCCCACGAGGCCGCGATGCGCGAGCCGGTCCAGCGCTGCTCGGCGGCAAGGGGAGCGCGGCATAGGGTCCGCGCCCGCTTCCCGAGGTTGGTTTCCTGGGCGGCCCGCAACAGGACGTGGGTATACCGGACCGTCATCCCGGCGATCTGCAGGAAGATCGGCGGCACCCGCAGCGCACGCAGCGCGCGAAGCAGGTCGGTCCAGAGGGTGGAGAGGGTGAGCCAGAGCACCGCGGCCACCGACGGGAGGACCCGGAGGAGGAAAGTGGCCGCGGTGAGCAGCCCCTCCCGCGTGACGCCGAGCGTGGCGGGGATTCGCCACGGCCCGAACGTGCGCGTTACCCCGAACCGGACCAGCGGCAGCACGATCGTCCCGTCGTGGAACAGGTTGAGCGTCGCGGGAAGCGCCATCGTCCCGGTGAACAGCACCGCCGCGAGGAACCCGCCGGCGAGGAAGTCGCGCGGGCGCGTCCGGGAGAAGGCGAGCGCCAGGAATGGAAGGGGGGCGTGCGCCGCCAACGCGGGGATCGTCCGGGCGAAACTGACGCTGACGAGGAAGAGGAGGACGGCGACCAGCCGTGCGCGCGGATCGAAGCGCCGGGCGAAGCGGTCGCGGCGGACCGACTCCTCCCGCAGCAGCGACTGCGAAAAGAACGAGGAGATCGTCCGCAACGTCTTCCCGACGGCGCGAAGCCCCGGGGGGGCGAGGCCCCGGCCGGCCGATTCGAAGAATTCCCGCTGTCGGGCGGCCTCGGCCTCCTCCGTCGTCACGGACTATTTCTTCCGGGCGAGCAGCCGCCCCAGCGCCCAGGTGACCCCGACGCACAGGACGATGCCGATCAGCCCCGAGAGGATATACGAGCGATAGAGCGCCTCGATCGCCCCCCCCTCCTGCCCGGGGAGCGCGTAGTCCCGGAGCGGCGCTTTCCAGAGCCCACCCAGCTTCTCCAGCCCCTTCGGGGCGTAGCCGAGCAGCTTTTTCACCACGCCCGCCCCCCATTCGCCCCAGGCGCCCTCGGCCTTGAACAGCTTCGGGAGCCAGAGTCCCAAGGGTGAGGCGACCGCCAACACGACGAGGGCGATGAAGAACTTCCGGTATTCGCGAAACGAGCCCATCCCCGTCATGTCGTCACCTCGGCGCCGACCGGCCCGAGAATCCAGGCGGACCGGGATTTCTGAAGGTAGAAGACCACGAGGCCCGTAACGATGGCCTCGACGAAGCCGAACAGGAACAGGTGCTCCCCCATCATCGCGGGGATCGTCGCGGAGAGCGGGTAGGGGCAGTAGAGCGGCCGGCCGTCGGCGCCGGTGTGCAGGAGCGGCTGGATGCCGAACTCGACCGACGTGGCGAAGGCGGCGAGGTTGAGCCCGAGGTAGCTCGCCGCCGCGGCTGCGAACGCGCTTCCTTTCCGGCCGCCGAAGACGCGATCCAGCGCCTTGAACAGGTAGTAGCCGGTGAACGGCATGATGAACGCCATGTTGAAGCAGTTCGCCCCGATCGAGGTGATCCCGCCGTCGCCGAACATAAGCGCCTGGATGACGACCGCAATGCTGACGGCGATGCAGGCCCCCCAGGGCCCGACCGCGATGGCGACCAGCACGGCGCCCACCGCGTGGCCGGTCGAGCCGCCCGGAATCGGGATGTTGAACATCATGATGAGGAAGCTGAAGGCGGCCGAGATCGCCAGCAACGGGACGCGGCGCGCCTCGAACGTGTCCTTCACTTTCCTGGCGGCAAGAGCCCATATCGGCGCGATCGCCGCGTAGGCGGCGAGGTAGGTCGGAGGCCCCAGGTATCCATCCGGAATGTGCATGAGGTTCTCCTCTCCTTCCTCGTTTACGGAGCGGGGTGCAACGCCGGATCGGGCGACCTGTTTCCCTCGGGCGCCGCCGGTGTGCCGGTGTTGAAATTGAGGGTGAGGCCGGCGAGGTAGGTGACGTTGGGCGATGCGTTCGTGGTGCCGTAGCGCACGCCGGCGTCGAGGGTGATTCCCGCCGGGAGGGCGACCTTTCCGCCGAGCGTGCACTCGGAGGACGCGGCGCCGGACGCCCCGGTGTTCTTCTCCCAAAGGTACTCGGCGACCGCCGTGTACCGCTCGAGGAAGGTGTACTCCCCGGCTAGCGCCGCATGGAGGGCATCGTCCCGGTCGGAGCTGCCGATCGGGCGGCCGGCAAGGGTGTCGCCGACGTTTAGGTGGAGCAGCAGCTTGTCGATCTCCCAGTCGGCGATGGCCGTGAACAGGCAGCTCGCCCGGCCGTTCCCGAGCCCTTTCCTGTCGTTGCCCGTGGGGAGCGATGCCCCGGCCTTGATTCCGACCGACGGGACGAATCCTTTCCCCTCGATGGGCGTCCACTTCAGCGTGACCTCGGTGTCGCCCAGCCCGCTGGTGGAATCGCTGGCGGCGTCAGGCCGGTCGCGAAGCCATGTGAAGGATGCGGCGAAGTCCACCTTCGGCGCGATCCCGACCGTGTAGGTGTTCCCGATCGCCGTTTCGCGCGCCCCGTTGCGGCCGTGCGCCTGCTCCAGGTTGAGCTCGACCTGCGTGTTGAGAGTCCCGAGCGTTCCGGCGTCCTCGGTTCCCAGCGGGTGACCCGCCAGGGCGGCGCCTTG
>JANXPS010000114.1 GCA_025357175.1 Deltaproteobacteria bacterium
CGAGGGTCGATCTTGTTGTCGGGTCCCTTCGGTTTGGCCTCATCGTCACCCTTGACCGCATCCTTGAAGCTGCGGATGCCCTCGCCCAATCCCTTTCCCACGCCCTGAAGTCTCCCGGCCCCGAACAGAAGCACGACGATAACCAGGATGATCAGCAACTCTGGAAGACCCAATCCAAACATAATAACCTCCAGTGGGGTTTCCCCCCTGATTCAATTTTCGCGGATCGTCTCGTCGACCGCAACACCGAAATGCCGGCCCGCTGCCTCCTCGGCCACGAGGACCGTGTCGCCGGGCGCCAGCGCGGCAACGGAAACCGCCTTGCCCCCGGCACCCACCACGCGGATCGTCTCCGCGTTCTGCAGGATGACCGTGTGTTCGCGCCCGGAGGGAGTCGCGGCCCGGATCAACAGCAGCGGCCGTCGCTCGACCTTCGCCCGGCCGACCGACGCGGTCTCCCCCCTTCCCGTCTCGTCCACGAGAAGCAGATCGCTTCCCGACGCCAATTCGGAGAGGTAGGCTGTCTTTCCGCCGGCGACCCGGCAGTAGGAGTGGACCGCACCGGCGTTGACCCGGAACGGCCGGGGCAGGACGTAAGGGTTTGCGATGTTCTCGGCGCAGACGAGGAACAGTCCCGCGCTCGAATTGCCGACCAGCATGCCCTTGCTCCCCTCGATCAACGAGCAGCTGTCGACGCAGACCCGATCGCCGAGTCCCAGCAGTTCGATCGCGGTGACCCGCGCCTCGACGAGCTGGATGCGCTCGGGTTCGGCCTGCGCCCCGGATGCGAGTTTCCGCATCCCTTCGGGGGTTTCGGCGGACAGGACCAGACCCTCGACCCCTTTTTCGAGCACCCCAAGATAAAGGGAGACATCCGCGGCTGTCCGCGCCTCGACCAGGATGCGCCGCCTCCAGGCGACCAGGTTTTCGAGCGGTATGATCTCGCGGCCCGATGGGCGAACCACCCAGAGAGACTCTTGGGACGACGCGGCGACGCGAGCCTCGTCCGCCGCGCTCTCGATGCCCGTCACGTGGAAATCGCGCCCCTCGACCAGGTCGCCGTCGGCCGAGACCACGGTCACGCGGCCCAGTTCCCGCGCGAGGGAGGCGAAGCCATCGGGGAGCCAGAGCGTCGACACCCCCGACTCGAGCGCCGCGATCGCCATTTCCTTGTCCCAGGGATCGACGCGGGCCCAGAGGATGCGGCCGCTCATGCCATCTCCCCCATCATGAAGCGCCGGTCCCGCCCGACAGGATCGCCAGCGCCTCGTCGACCGAGGCTTCGTGGTGAACGATCGAGGCGATCGCGCGCACCATCGAGGCGGGCGAGCCGTGCTGGAACACGTTGCGGCCGATCGAGGCTCCCGCCCCGCCGACGACGACCGCGTCCTTCACCATGCGGAGGACGTCTTCGTCGCTCTCCATCTTTTCGCCCCCGGCGATGAGGACCGGCACGGCGCATCCTTCGACCACCTCCCGGAAAGACTCGGGGGAGCCGGTATAGCCCACCTTGACCAGGTCGGCGCCCATTTCGGCGCCCACGCGGGCCGCGTGGGAGATCCGGCGATATTCGTATTCGTCGTCGATGCGGGGACCGCGCGTGTAGATCATGGCCAAAAGCGGCATTCCCCACCGGAAGCAGTCGCTGGAGACGCGCCCGAAATCACGGAGCATCTGGGCCTCGTCCTCGGCGCCCAGGTTCACGTGGATCGAAACGGCATCGGCTCCCATTCGAAGCGCGTCCTCGACGCCGGCCACCAGCACCTTGCGGTTGGCGTCGGGCGACATGCTCGTGCTTCCAGACAGGTGCAGGATGAAGCCCAGGTCGGGGCCGTATCCGCGGTGTCCGAACATCGCCCCGCCCCGGTGCAGGACGACGGCGTTGGCCCCGCCTTCGGCGATGAGGTTGGCCGCCGGCGGAATCTGCCTGAGGCCCGGGATCGGCCCGACCGTCACGCCGTGGTCCATCGGAACGACGACGGTCCGGTGGGTGCGGCGGTCCATGATGCGTTCGAGGCGTATCTTCTTGCCGATCATTTGAGCGCTCCCCGGACCTTGAGCAGGTCGTTCAGGTAGGAGTTGTTGTCGCTGAACTTGACCGCCTCGTCGTAGCGCACCTTGCCCGAGGCGACCAGTTCGGCCAGCGTCCAGTCGATACTGATCATCTCCTCGACGTTGGACTGCATCATGTTGCGAAGCATGTGCACCTTGCCCTCGCGGATGGCGTTGCGCACGCGGACCGAGCTGGTCATCTTTTCCCAGGCCAGGATGCGGCCGGTGCCGGTGGCGCGCTGCAGAAGCCGCTGGGAAAGCACGAGCTGGAGGCAATCGGCGAGCTGGGCCCGCACCTGCGACTGCTGGTTGCCGGGGAAACAGTCGATCAGGCGGTCGATGGCCGATGTCGCGTTGGTCGAGTGCATCGTCGCCATGACCAGGTGCCCCGTTTCGGCCGCGGTGATGGCGACCGACATGCTGTCGTAGTCGCGCAGCTCTCCGATCACGATCACGTCGGGGTTCTGCCGGAATATGTAGCGCAGCCCTTCGGAGAAGGAGAGGGTGTCGGTGCCGACCTCGCGCTGGTTTATGTTGGAATTCTTGTGCTTGTGGGTGAATTCGATCGGGTCTTCGATCGAGATGACGTTGGCTTTCCGCTCCCGGTTGATCACGTCGATCATGTACGCGAGCGTGGTGGACTTGCCGTGGCCGTTGGGTCCGGTAATGAGGACCAGCCCCTGCGTCTTGAGGGCGAACTCGCGCAGGAAATCGGGCAGCCCCAGTTCCGCGGCGGACGGGATCGATTCCGCGACGTGCCGGGCCGTGAAGCCGATCGAGTGCCGCTGCCGGTAGACGTTGCAGCGGAAACGGCCCACGCCATCGAGCGAGTACGCGAAGTCGAGTTCGAGCAGCCGGCCGAATGTCGCCTTCTGCTCGGGGGTCAGGATGCCGAAGATCATCTCCTCGATCTCGGCCGGCTTGACCGCGGGAAGGTTGAGGCGCCGAAGTTCGTTGTCGATTCGGATCGAGGGGACGGCCCCGGCCGACAGGTGGAGGTCCTGCCCCTTCCATGTGACCAGCGCCGACAGGAAGCTGCCCAGGTTGTTGTCCATCTTGACCCGGCGCCCCGCCCCCCGATCGCCCTGCAGGGCAAGCGGGAGGGTCCCGTATTCGTGCTTGTTGAAAAAGGCGAGCGCCTGCTCGAACTGGATCGACGGGAGGATGACCGGCTTCGTGCTGTGCCCCGACTGGAACTCGACGTCGGAAAGCGCCGTCAGGTCGGTCGGGTCGACCATTCCGACCACGAGCATCTTCCCCTCGAAACCGATCGGCAGCACCCGGCGAAGCCGGACCGTCTCGAGCTTGATGAGGCGCTGAACCGAAACCGGGACCTCGATCTTCGAGAGATTGATGTGCTGCAGGCCCATCTGGTCGGACAAGGCGTTGAGAAGCCCGTCCTCGGTCACATGCCCGAGCCTGACGAGATTTTCGCCGAGCGTGCCGCCCAGCTGGCTCTGGCTCTTGAGCGCATCCTGAAGCTGGGCATCGTTTACGAGTCCGGACTTGATGAGAATCGCACCGATCTTGACCTTGCGCTCAGCCATGCACCCCCCGAGGCCCCGAAAGTGGTTGAAAATCAAATCTATCGCGTGCGGCGCCGGACGGCAATATCATTTTCCCCCGCCGGCGGCCCGTCCGCGACGGCAAATCGTCGCGAGCGGGCAGGAAGCGCAGTCCCCGGGTCGTTTCGCCGTGCAATCTCCCATGATGCCGATGCGCGTCAGCGCGTAGTCGTAGCGGACGGGATCATCGGGGCAGACGGCTCGAAAGGCCTCGGTGATTTCCTCGGCCGTCCGCCAGTCGGCGCCGGATCGGCGCGTGATCCCGATGCAACCTGCCAGTCGCGCCATGTGCGTGTCGACCGGGACGATCAAGCCCGACGCCGGCACGGACGACCAGACGCCCAGATCGACCCCGTCTCCCGATCGCACCATCCAGCGCAGGAAAAGGTGGTGACGCTTGCACGCCGAACCGAGATATGGATCCGGGAACATGAAATTGCGTTCCCGCGGCAACGCTTCTCCCCAGCTTTCCCGGAAGAACGCGAGGAACCGGGCCATGCTGCCGCGCGCGTCGCCCTCGCGCATGCCGGAAAGGTAGAGTCCTTCAAGTGTTCCGTGTCGCAGGTAAGCCGATCGCACGGCCAGCAGGAACCGGTGGACGCCCCCGGGAGAGATGAAGCGATGCCGGAGCGCCGCCGTCCGGGCGGCGGGGAGGGGCCTGGCACGGACCAGGACGGCATGCGGAGAAGGAGAAAGGACGGAGAAGAGCCGCTCGAGGAAGGTCCGGATCTGCGGCACGGCCCCGAAAGCGAACGAGGCCGCGACGAATGCCGCGGCCTCGATGTCTTCGGTCTTTTGGTAACGGTGCGGAAACTCTACCGGGTCGGACGAGAGCGTTGCCCCGCCGCGAGCGGCCAGCACCTCGTCGAGAACTTTCCCGAGTCGGCCGGCGACTATGCGATCACCTTGTTTAGCGGATACTCGACGATGCCCGAAGCGCCCTCCTTCTTGAGCACGGGAATCAGCTCCCGGACGGTCTTTTCGTCGACGATGACCTCGATGCTGAACCAGCCCGCCTCGGACAGCGAGGATATGGTCGGGTTCTGGAGCGAAGGGAGCACCTTGAGGATGCCGTCGAGATCCTTGCGGGAGACGTTCATCTTGAGCCCGACCTTCTCTTCGGCGGCAAGCGCCCCGTTGAGCAGCATCGCGAGCGTCTCGATCTTCTGGCGCTTCCAGGGATCCTTCCAGGCGTCCTTGTTGGCGATGAGCAGCGTCGTGGACTCGAGGATCGTCTCGACGATGCGAAGGTTGTTGGCGCGCAGCGAGCTGCCGGTCTCGGTCAGTTCGACGATGGCGTCGGCCAGCCTCGGCGGCTTGACCTCGGTCGCACCCCAGGAAAACTCGACCAGGACGTCAAGCCCCTTTTCCTTGAGGTAGCGCCGCGTGAACTGCACCAGTTCGGTCGCAACCCGCTTGCCGTCGAGGTCTTCGACCTTCTTGATCGGGGAATCGTTGGGCACCGCGACCACCCAGCGGACCGGCCGGAGGCCGCCCTTGGCATAGTTGAGCGTGCAGACTTCCTTGACCTTGGCGTTGTTTTCGAGCACCCAGTCGCGGCCGGTGAGGCCGACGTCGAGGATGCCGTCCTGTACGTACCGCGCCATTTCCTGGGCCCGGATCAGCATGCCGGACAGTTCGGCGTCGTCGATCGTGGGGAAGTAGCTGCGCGAGCCGACGGTGATGTTGTATCCCGCCTTCTTGAACAGGTGGAATGTCGAGTCCTGCAAACTGCCCTTGGGCAGACCGATGTTGAGCACGTTCTTCGGATTTTCCTTCATGACGCTCCTCTCGTGAAAAAACGATAAAAAAGGCGGGTATTATACCCGAACCTGTCGATCAATTCAATGGAAACGCGGATGGGCGCCATTCTTTCTGCACCCAGTTCGGCGATGGAGCGGCTTCGTCGCCGGACAGCTTCTGGACCGCCCGCTGCGCGACTTTCCGGACTTCCGGATCGGAATCCCCGAGCATGTCGCGAAGCGGCTTGACGACCCGCGTCAACCCGATTTCGCCCAGCGAGGCCGCTGCGCGCGCCCGCTTGCCGGGATTTTCGTCCTTCAGGGCGATCAGCAGCGGTTCCACCGCGACTTCCCCCATCTGCGCCAGCACCGCCGAGGCCAGGTATCCCAGCTTTTCGTCGCCGAGCATCGTGATCAGGGGGTAGACCGCGCGCGTGTCCTTGATCTGCCTCATCGAGCAGACGGTGGCGATGCGCATGTCGGTGCTCTCTTCGGCCTGGAGCGTCTCGAGGCACCCGTCGAGAATCCGGTTGCCCATCCCGTCGAGCACATACTGCTTCCAGTGGTTCATCAGCGGGTCGCTCCCGCGGCGGAGGAGCGGCCGGATGTTCGTGTCGCCGAACTTGCGGAGCGCCATCACGCAGATCCACCGGAGTTCGGGGTCGCCCAACCCGTTGACCAGCGCCTCGACGGAAGAGGGTTCCGCGATCGCCATCAACGCGGCGGCGGCCGACACCTTGACCTCTTTTTCCGGGTCGCGCAGCGATGCTTCGAGCAACTGCACCGCGGGACGATATTTCGCCTTCCGGATGGCGGTCGCAGCGCTGATCTTCTGGAGCACGTTTCCGTCGCGGAGGAGCCGGAAAAGAAGCGGCTGGGCCGCGGACGGCATCCGGGAAAGCGCCTCGTTCGCCGCTTCGCGCACTCCGGGGTCGGGATCGTCGCAGAGCCCCCCCACGTCGGGCAGCACGTCGGGATCGTTGGTTTCCCCGAGCGCCTCGATCGCGTAGAACCGGACGGCGGGCGACCGGTCCATGAGTCCCTTGCGAAGGAGGGAACGCGTATCGGAAGTGCCGAGCATGCCCACCTCCCTCATTGCGGAGGCCCGGACGTCGGGGTTGCCGTAGGTGAGCAGGGAAACCAGCGTGGCGATTCCGTCGGGGCCGAAGCGGGGCAGGACCGAAATCGCCGTGTCGCGCACCGTCGGGTTCTCGCTGTCGAACTTCGCCGATACGGCCAGAAGTCCTTCCTCGCCTCCGAACTGGGCCATGGCCTGGATCGCCTGGACCTGCACGGTGCGATCGGGGTCCGACAGCGCCTTGCGGATGGCGGGTATCGCTTCGCGAGCCTCGAGCTGCCGGAGGATGAAGAGCGCATTGCGCCGGACAGCCGGCAGCTCGTTGTCGAGCGCCAGGATGGTCGGAGCCACGGCGGGCTGGCCGATGTTGATCAGCGACCCGCTGACGAGCCATCGCACATCCTCGTCGCCGACGATCGAAAGCAGCGGGGCTACGGCGTTCTTTCCGAGCCCCACGAGGCCGCTCATGGCGTGCGCGCGGACGTCCGGGTCGGAATCGCGGAGGTATGGGACGACGGCCCGGCTCGCCGCTTCGTCCTTTCCGGCGGCCAGCTTGTCGATCTCGACCATCCTGGCCTCCGGGTTGAGCGTCTCCGGCCCCTCTCCGGCCCGTGAAGCCGTAAAGGAGAGGGCAATGACGGAAATCGACGCGAGCAATGCAAGCGCGAGCGTTTTATTCCCCAAGGAATCGCGACCTCGACATTTTGATGGATTACCCTCCAATCTAAACCGATTCGAGTCCGGTGGCAATCGGGCAAACAGCCCCCCCGGTTGTTTTCGCCCGCGTGTAGACTGTCGTCCATGGAAACCGTGATCCTCATGGCCAAGGCGCCGTTGGCCGGATTCGTCAAGACGCGGCTATCCCCTCCCCTGCTCCTTGAGGATGCCGCCCGCATCTACGAGGGTTTGCTCCTGGACGCGGCCGCCGCGATCCTGGCCGTCCCAAGATCCCGCGCCATGCTCTTCTTCACCCCTTCCGGCTCCGGACAATATTTCGCGGCCCGCCCGTTCGGCGGGTTCATCGCGCAGCCCCAGCGGGGAGCGTCTCTCGGCGACCGGATGACGGGGGCGATCGGAACCGCTTTTCGCGGGGGCTCTAAAAGGGTAGTGATCGTGGGCACCGACTGCCCGGGACTGACGCCGGGGCGGATCGCGGAAGCTTTCCGGGAACTGCGCACCGGGGCCGACGCCGTATTCGGCCCTGCGCGGGATGGCGGATTTTATCTCGCCGGCTTCAATGCGCTGCCCGGAACGCTGTTCGGAGGAGCGGTCGACTGGGGGAGCGCCTCCGTGCTGGCAACCGTCACGAGGCGCTGCCGGGCTCACGGGATGACCTGGTCGCTATTGCGGGAGGAAAGGGACATCGACACGCCGGCCGACCTGGCCTGGCTCGTCGCCCGGCTGAACAAGGGGGGCTTCCCGCGTTGCGTCGAAACGCGCAGGCGGCTTATCTTGCCCGGATGAGCGGCGGTACAGGGCATTTCTGGCTCGGCTGCCCGCATGTCAGGTCGACGACCTCGGTGGACAGCGTCGCATCCTCGACCTTGTCCTCGGGAATCTCGATCCGGAAATAGCCGGTCTCGGCCCGCAGGAGCGAACCTTCTCCCCGGTGGGCGGACCTCGGAAAAACCGACTCGATCCGTCTCCCCCCCCCGCTCAGGCCGAACGTCGCAGTCACCCGGATCGACTTGAGCGAGAGATCCGGGACATCCTCGCCGATGTTCCGGATTTCACCCTTGAGAACCACTTTCCCGTTCTCCACCCCCTGCACGACCTTCACCTTGAAGGCCGGGTTGGGAACGATGGCGACCCGGTGTCCGACCCAACCGTAGTAGACGGTCGCCGTCACGAGAAACGCGAGCACGATCGCGCCCCCCAGGACAATCAGTTGCCAATGCCGCCGGAGGAACAGCCGTTGCCTCCCGTACCGTTTCGGGGAAGCGAGAAGTTCGCGGAAATCGCGCACGACGGGATTCTGCGAATTGCAGTGCGGACAGGTGCGCGCGTCGGTCGGCATCTGCATCGTGCAGAACGGACAGGTCGAAAAGTCGGGAATCTCCCGGTTTTCGAGCGACGGGATGCCGTGCAGCGGCGGGATGTTCGAGCGATCGTTCAATGCACCCATTCCTCTTCCCAGGCCGGTTAACGGCCCGCCGAGGCGCGCTCGAGATATTCGACGAGCAGCCGGACAGGTGCGCCCGTCGGCCCTGCGGCGTACCCCATCCGTTCCTTTTCCCGCCAGGCGACCCCGGCGATGTCGAGGTGGGCCCACGGGGTTTCTCCGGCGAACTCCTTGAGGAAATAGCCTGCGGTGATCGTTCCCGCCTCGCCTCCGCCGATATTTTTCAGTTCGCCGATGTCGCTCTTGATCTGTTCGAAATACTCCTCGTGCAGGGGGAGTTCCCACGCCTTCTCGCCGCTCGCCGCGGAAGCGTCCCTCAGTTTCGAGACGAGATTCGCGTCGCTGCCCATGAGCCCCATCGCGACGCTGCCGAGCGCGACGACGCAGGCACCGGTCAGCGTGGCCGCATCGATCATTTCCGCCGGCGAATACCGCTCGCGGGCGAACGTGATGGCGTCGCACAGGATCAGGCGCCCTTCGGCATCGGTCGAAAGCACCTCGACCGTCTTCCCCGACATCGTCCTCAGCACGTCGCCCGGCCGGAAAGCGGTGCCCGACGGCATGTTCTCGACGGCCGGCACCACCGCGACCACGTTCAGCGGGATCCCGAGCGCGGCAGCGGCCTTGAGCGTCGCGAGCATGCCCGCGCCTCCGGCCATGTCGTACTTCATCCGGTCCATCCCCTCCCACTTCTTGAGGGAGATGCCCCCGGTGTCGAACGTGACGCCCTTGCCGACGAGCGCGATCCAGGGCGTCCCCTTTTTGCCGCCGCGATACTCGGCGACGATCAGGCGGGGAGGAATCTCGCTGCCACGGCCGACGGCCAGGATGCCGCCCGCCTTCATTTTCTCGAGTTCCTTCTTCCCGTGAACCGTCACGGTCACCTTGCCGCCGGCGAGCGTCTTCGCCGCCTTCGCCAGGGCGTCGGGCCGCATGTCGGCGGGCGGGGCGGCGACGAGATCGCGCGCCCAGTTGATGGCCTCCCCCAGCAGCACGCCTTTTTTCAGGCCTCCGGCCGCGAGCGCCGCCCGATTCCGATCGTTTTCCACGACCAGGAGCGTCGAAACCCGGTGCGCCTTCTCGGCCTTGTAGAGGTCGTAATCGTAATTCGAAAGGATCCCCCCGAGGGCGACGAAACGGGCGCACAAAACCGGGTCTATCCCCCCTTCGCCGACGCCGTGCAGCACCGTCGCGACCGTCTTCGCCTTGCATTTCTTCGCCGCGCGCAGGATCGTCAGCATCACCTGGCGGGAGTGGTCGGCGGTGAATTTTTCCTTCTTGCCGAGTCCGATCACCATCAGCCGCGGGGCTCCGATCCCCTTGCCGGGACGCAGCATGAGCGCCTCGCCGAACTCGCCCTTGAAATCGCCGTCCGCGATCGCAGCCGAAATCGCGCCGCCGACCGCCGCGTCGACCGCCCCGGTCGCTCCCCCCGGCTTTACGGTTCCTTCGAAGAGATTGACCACGAGCAGATCCGCCTTCCGGCGAACGATATCCCCGGCGACCAGTTCGACCTTCATCCTGACAATCCCCTCCTGCTAGCGTTTCAATACAATCTTATCAAGTTATTGGGAAACAACGCCCGTTGTCAAGGCACACCGACAAGCACATCGGGAAGATTCGCCCCTCCGGCCGCCATGCTAAAATGGTCCCTCGCATCATCCACGTCGGAAGGAGAATACAACCCCATGGTTCGCCCCTTCTACACTGACACCGATCTCGACGCGTTCTCGGAATTGAAAGATTTCGCTCCCGACGCTTTCGAGGGCTATGCCGCCTGGTCGGCCGCCGCCTTTTCGGAAGGGGCTCTCAGCCGCAAGACCAAGGAACTGGTCGCCCTCGCGGTCGCCCACGCGATCCATTGCCCCTACTGCATCGACGTCCACGCGAAGGGGGCCTCCTCGGCAGGAGCCTCCCGCGAGGAGATGGTCGAGGCGATCCAGGTCGCATCCGTGATACGCGGCGGCGCAACGCTCGTCCACGGCGTGCAGGCGCTCAAGTCGCTGGACGGGGACTAGGCCGGTCGACATGCCTTTCCCGATCATCTCCGGCCTGCCTTTCCACGCACCCGAGTTCTCCGTCCTCCAACGGGACGGCGTCTTCGTCGCGGTCGACCGGCTTCGCGCGAACTGGATCAGCACCAATCGCGCGGGACTGCGGGCGCTGCGGCTGCTTCCGGGCCGGACCCTCCCGGAGGCGATTCCCGAATTCGCCGCCGGGCAGGGTCTTGCGCTCGATGAAGCCGGCCGCCTTCTGGCGAAATTCTCGTCGGAACTCGCCCGCAGGGAGTTCCTGTCGACCGCGCCGATCGAAGCCGAACACATGACTCGCGGGCAGGCGCTGCGCCCCGTCAAGCTGCACGAGGTGTGGATCGCCGCAAACTTCGAGTGCAACCTGGCGTGCCGCCACTGCTACATGTACGACCGCGTCCTGTCCGACCGCCGGCGCGTTTCCACGGAAGCGTTGCTCGCGATGATCGACGACTGCCGCACGCTGGGCGCCGAGGTTTTCTACCTGACCGGCGGCGAACCGCTG
>JANXPS010000120.1 GCA_025357175.1 Deltaproteobacteria bacterium
CGACGATTTCGCCTCGGTCGAAAAGGCGCTTGAAAAGCGGCTGGCCGAATGGGGTGCGGGCGATGACGAGGAAGAGGACGGCGAGGACGGCGGCACGAAGAAAGGGTTGTCCGAGAAGAAAAAGAAGAAGCTGCTCGACGGCAAGACTTGGGAGCGCGACGGGAATCTCCTGGAACTCGCGATGCAGCTGCGGGAAGTGCTCGGCGGGGAGCTTTTCGAAGACCACAACGCGTTCCGCAATGCGGTGACCGCAGCGCTCGAACAGCTAGACCTGAAGGTTCCCGCCGCGATGCTCAAGTTCGTCCTGCGCGCGGTCAGCCGCACCAACGAGAGCGCGCCGCCCGTCGTCGCGAAGATCCACAAGCCGGGCAAGGTCAAGCCCGATCCGCTCCGTGGACTGTTCGAATCCGTGATCGACGGGAAGAAGTGCGTCGTCGAGTACGAGCCCGACAGCGACCTGCGCGATACCGAGCAGGTGCCGCTGCTGGAGGAAGGCGGCATCGAGGCGTTCATCCGCCGCGAGGTGCTGCCCTACACCCCCGACGCCTGGATCAAGCACGAGGCGACGAAGATCGGCTACGAAGTCAGCTTCACCCGCCACTTCTACAAGCCGCAGCCGCTCCGCTCGCTCGACGAGATCCGCGCCGACATCCTGGCGTTGGAGAAAGAGTCGGAAGGGCTGCTCGACCAGATCATCGGGGGAGGCAAATGAACAAACGCGCTCGTCGCCCCGTGATTTTCGTTTCCTCCTCGGTCTTCGGGATCGAGGAGCTGCTGGACCGCATCTTCGCCTTGTTGACCGAATTCGGGTACGAGGTCTGGATGTCCCACAAGGGGACCGTGCCGGTCCGTTCCGACCGGACCGCGTTCGAGAACTGCCTGGCTGCCGTCGACGCCTGCGATTTGTTCCTGGCGTTGATCACCCCTTCGTACGGGAGCGGCAAGGAGGATGACGGACCCTCGATCACCCACCGGGAAATCGTTCGGGCGATCGAGAAGAAGAAGCCTCGTTGGCTGCTCTCCCACGACCACGTCGTGTTCGCCCGCCGCCTGCTGAACGATCTCGGCTTCGATTCCCCGGGGAAAAAGCGGAAACTCGGGTTGAGGAAGGGGGCCGGCTCGCTGAGCGACCTTCGCGTCATCGACATGTACGAGGAGGCGATCCGTTCCGAAGAACCGTTGTCGGAACGCCACGGGAACTGGGTCCAGAAGTTCGGGACCGACGAGGACGCCCTGCTGTTCGCCGCCGCCCAGTTTTCCCGTTTCCAGGAAGTGGAGCGATTCATCGAGGAAAATCTCGCCGACCCGGAACGGGTCCGATCGACAGTCGATCTTCGCAGGGGGAAAAGCCGATGAATCGAGATACCCTTCTGCGCCTGCTTTCGATGGGGGAAAACCAGCGCATCGAATTCAAGGCGGGCATCAACCCGGCCGCCATCGGGCGCGAAGTCTGCGCGTTCCTGAATTCGGGGGGAGGGTACCTGGTTCTCGGGGTCCGGGACAAAGGCGATGTCGTCGGGATTCCTCCTGGCAACGATCTCCGGGATCTGGAGCGGCAGATCGTGACGGGACTGGCTCCCGGAGCGCTGGTCTCTTTCGAGGTACAGCAATTGGAAGGCAAGCCGGTCTGGGTCATCGAGGTGCCCGCCGGCCGGGACATTCCGTTCAGTTTCCGGAACGAAATATCTGTCCGGGAGGGCGAACGGACGCGACGGGCCGATGTGGATGTCATCCGCGACATGGTGCTGCGCCGCCAGGTCGAACCGGAGCGGTGGGAGCGCCGGTTATCCGACGCGAATCCCGCGAGTGATCTCGATCCGGAGGAGGTCCGGAACACGGTTCGTCAGGCAACCGGACTCCACCGATCGGGCCAGGCGGCCGACGAGACCGGGAATCCCGTCGAGTTTCTGGAAAAGCTGGGTTTCGTGAAATACGGTCGCTTGACGAATGGCGGGGACGTGTTGTTCGCGTCCCATCCTGCCGCCCGCCATCCGCAGGTCCGGGTCCGCGCCGTCTGTTACGCACGCGACCAAAGCGACGACAACTACCGGGACCACAAGAATTTCGAAGGCCCGTTGGTGCAGGCGCTGGAGCAGGCCTTTGCCTTCGTTCAGCGGAACACGCCCAGCCGCGCCCGTTTTCGACCATCCCGGCTGGCTCGGGAAGAGAGGGGACTCTACCCGCCGGAAGCCATTCGCGAAGGGTTGGTGAACGCCTTCGCCCATCGCGATTATGCCGACTTCCGGGGTGGCATCGCGATCCATGTCTTCCCCGGAAGACTCGAGATCCGGAACTCGGGGATTCTCCCGGAGGGCATCTCGACGGACGATCTCTCGAAAGGGCACCTCTCGGTGTTGCGTAATCCGGACATCGCCCACGTCCTCTACCTTCGCGGGATGATGGAAAAACTGGGCCGGGGTTGCATGATGATCCGCAAATCGTGCCGGGAATACGGGATCGGGATGCCCGAATGGCGTTCCGATCCGAAAACCGGCGTGACGCTGACCTTCTTTGCCCCGGAAGTCGCCCCGGAAGTGACCCCGGAAGTCGCCCCGGAAGTGACCCCGGAAGTCCGGTCCGTGCTGGAAGCGCTAGTCGGGACCATGCCCCGCCGGATGCTTCAGGAAAAGCTTGGTCTCAAGGACCCGGAACACTTCCGAAAGCATTATCTCCTGCCCGCGCTGGAGGGCGGATTCGTGGAAATGACGATTCCCGACAAGCCGCAAAGCTCCCGGCAGGGGTACCGGTTGACACCGATGGGGCGGCAGGCGCTGGCACAACGCGGGAGCGGCGATTGATCGACGGGCTCAAGCCATACCCGGAGTACAAGGACTCGGGCGTGCCGTGGCTCGGAAAGGTGCCGAGGCATTGGGATTTAGTCCCAAATCGGGGCTTGGTGAGAAAGCGGAAGGTGCTCGTTGGGAATCGCCACAGCGACTATCAGTTGCTTTCTCTTACGAAACAAGGCGTGATCATTCGCGATATATCGACCGGTAAGGGGAAGTTCTCATCCGACATGGGAACTTCTCAGGAGGTGCGGTCGGGAGATTTAGTGTTTTGCCTGTTCGACGTGCCAGAAACACCGCGGACTGTCGGTCTGTCTCGATATGATGGAATGATCACTGGTGCCTACACAGTGTTCGAGTCGCTCGGCAGAGGCGACTCTGAGTATTTCGAACTATTCTATCGGGCAATGGACGATCGGAAGCTGCTTAGTCCTCTGTACTCTGGACTACGGAACACGATTCCCCCGGAGAGATTTCTCAGTACAAAAAGTCCGCTCCCTCCGCCCGATGAGCAAACCGCGATCGTCCGTTTCCTCGATTATGTGAACCGCCGGGTTGAGAAGGCGATCCGGGCGAAGCGGAAGATCGTCTCGCTGCTGAACGAGCAGAAGCAGGCGATCATTCACCGCGCCGTCACCCGCGGCCTCGACCCGAACGTCCGGCTCAAGGATTCCGGCATCCCGTGGTTCGGCGAAATCCCGGCGCAATGGGAAGTCCTCCGTGCGAAGTATGTCTTCCGGGAGGCGGACGAACGATCAGCGACTGGAAAAGAAGAGTTGCTGTCAGTGTCTCATCTCACAGGAGTAACTCCCCGGAGCGAGAAATCGATCACCATGTTCAAAGCCGAGTCCTACATGGGGCACAAGCTTTGCCGCCCTGGAGATCTTGTCATAAACACGATGTGGGCTTGGATGGCGGCGCTCGGCGTTTCGTCCCACACCGGCATTGTCAGTCCTGCATACGCGGTCTATCGACCTCGCCGCCAAGGATTATTGAACGGAAAATATTTGGACTCTCTTCTTCGGACACGCCCATATGTCAGCAACTTTATCTGCTGTTCGACTGGAATCAGGGCGTCCCGTTTGAGAATG
>JANXPS010000139.1 GCA_025357175.1 Deltaproteobacteria bacterium
GGCACGCGTCGTCCTGGCGCGGGAGTTGTCCGTCGCGGAGGCGACCCGTGTGGCGTCCTCAGGCCGGACTCCGGTCGAGGTCATCGGGATGCGCGGCCGCTGCCCCAACATCGAAGGGTTCTGCAGTCACCTGCACGACGACCCGAATCGCACCTGGCCGTGCGAACTGCATTACGAAAAGACGTGGGAAGGCGTCTCGCTCGAGATGCCGCCGATGGTCGCCAAGGCGCTCGACCGCGACGAAGGGGCCGACCGGTATTACTCGTGCGGGCTGTGCGCCGTGCCGATGCTTGCGGCCGGGGGGGTGCACGCCTTCAAGATCGTCGGACGCGGCGCCGAAACTTCCCGCAAGGTGTCGGCCGTCGAGGGGGTGCGCCGGATGCGCGACGAGGGAGTGGCCGACGCGGCCAGCCATTCCGCCTGCGCCCGAAGAGGCAAGGCGCTTTACCGGGAACTTTTCGGCCGACCCTGCCGCCTCGAAAACTGCTATTTCCCCGAGTTCCGCCCCGGCGAGGACGAACCGCGGTGATTTCCGAAATCCATTATGCGGGTCCCGACGGCGTCGGGATCGCCCGGCTGCCCGAAGGGGTGGGTGTGGCGATCGGAAGCGACTATTGCGTCCACCTGCTTCCCGGAATCGAAGCATTGGGTCAGGCGATCGGTGAAACCGCCGCCCGCCGCGTTCCGCTGGTGCTGATGACCCCATACCTGCGGGACGCCGAACTCAAGAACGTCACGCGGCTGTTGCGGTCGATTCCCCCGGATGCCGACGTGACGTTGTCGGTCAACGACTGGGGGGCGCTCTACGCCTGGCGCACCCTGTTTCCCGCGATGCCGATCACGGTCGGACGGCTCCTTTCCGGGCAGAAAAGCTGCCCCCGGATCGGGGTGTCCGACCGGTTGACCGGCGAAGGGCGGGCCTGGCACGGGGAAGGGCTGTTTTCGTCGCCCGTTGCCTCGGCATTCCTGGCCGACAAGATGGGGGTGCGCGGTTTCCACGTCGATTCGCTGCCCTGGGGCGTCCCGCGGGCGCTGCCGGCGGAATCGGGCGGAATCGCGCCCATGACTCTTTTCGTGCACGAGGGATGGCCCATCGTGACCGTGACCGACCGCTGTCCCTGGCTCGGCGGCGTTTCCTCCGCGTCGGTTTCCGCCTGTCCGCGTCATTGCAGGGACGGGCTGGTCCGGCTGCGCGAGTCCTCCATGGGGGGGGGGCTTGTCGCCCGCGGCAAGGCGCGGTTCGCCGAATGCGACGGGGTCGAACCGAGGCCTGCGGACGGGGCGCGGATCGTCCGTGTCCTGTACGACGGCGTTCCCTAGACACCCCCCGCTGTAGAAATTCGGCTGCGCCGGACGTACTATATAAAGATCCATTTCGATCGGAGATTCCCTTGCACCGAAAGCTGGAAAACGTTTTTTACGAAGTGCGCGCCCCGCGCCTCTCCTGGGACGACATCGGAGGACTCTCCGGCCCCAAGGCCAAGATGAAGGAGATGGTGTGCCTCCCGCTGACCCGGCGCGACGAACTTGCCCGAATGGGCATCGAGTTGCCCGCGGGCGTCATGATCTGGGGACCGCTTGGGCAGGGCATCACGATGCTGGCCGAGGCATCCGCGAAAGAGGCGGATGTCACCTACGTCTACGTCTCGGGACAGGAGATGCTCGGCAAGCTCGACCGGATGGAGGAAGCGTTCGAGATCGCCGTCCGCGAGAGCCCCTGCGTGTTCTTCATATCCGACATCGACTGGCTCTGCCCACGGGCGGGGGCCGATTACTCCTGGTCCCCGGGCAACCTGCGCGCAAAGCCGCCGACCTTCGCCGACATGGCGTTCACCGAAAAGCTGCTGCGCCTGATCGACGGCATCCTCGACGTTCCGGCCGTGCGGCTCGTCGGTTCCTGCTACCGGATCGACGTGGTCGACCAGGCGGCCATCAAGGAAAAGAAGCGGTTCAACCGAAAAATTTTCGTGGCGCCGCCCTCGGCCGGCGAACGCGAGGAAGTATTTCGCATCTATACTAAAAAGATGCCGATGGATCCGTCGGTCGACCTGGCCGCGATAGCCCGCCTGTCGCTCGGCTGCACCGGCTGGGACGTCGAGAATGTCTGCCGCAAGGCGGCGATCCTGGCGGTCGAGGAAGGCAGCCGCCTGGTGACGCAGCGTCACCTCGAGCAGGGACTGGGCGGGATCACCCCCTGGCTCACCCCCGACATGGAGGCAGGCTACCTTCGCATCTTCGGCGAGGACTGCCCCCATCACTATTCGTTCTAAGGGATATGGAATAACCATCCCCCTCACCGGCAACACGGAGGAGACGTTGAAACGGTTCATCAGTCCGGTTGTTCTCACGATTCTGATCGTCGCAGCGGCTTTCGCGGCGATATCCGCCGCTCCCGCCCCCGCGCCCGCCTGCGTCGGCCGCACCCTGTTCATCGGCCATTTCGACACCCCCGACCAGGTGATGGTTGCGAATCTGCTCGCCGTCTTCATCGACGAGCGCACCGGCACGACGGTCAAGTTGTCCCGTTTCGCCACGCGCGACGAGGCGTTCGAGGCGATGAAGACCGACAAGATCAGCATATACACCGATTATTCGGGCGTCGTCCTTCGCAAGTGGGGCGGCGAGGCGCCGGTCCAGGACGAAGAAAAGAATTTCATCCGCATCAAGGAGATACTCAACCGCAAGTACAACGTCGTGTGGCTCGAACCGTTCGGCTACGACCGCTA
>JANXPS010000141.1 GCA_025357175.1 Deltaproteobacteria bacterium
GACAGCGGCCTTGAGCGTTTCGGCAAGAACCGCCAGTTGCTGCTGGGCTCGGGAAGCCTCCGATTTTCGGGACTCGCGGTTCCTGAAACATTCCTCTTGCAACATCTCGAGCTCTGCGCGGCGTTTACGGGATGCATCTTCATCGGATGAAAGGCGCGCAAGCTCTTCGGAAAGAAGGACGATTTCGCTTTCCAGGTCGCGAATCTCGCGCTTCCGGGCGAGCACTCCGGTTTCAACGGTCCCTGTGCTGCCTCCGACGACCGTCCCGTCGGCCCGCAGAACGTCGCCTTCGAGCGTCACATACGAGTTCCAGCCCTCCCCTTTTTTCCAAAGGGCAAATGCGCTGTCGAGATCGCGAACAATATGGGTGTCGCCCAGCAACCCCTGCACAAGGGCGGTGCAATTCCCGGAGGCCCGAACGACGTCGGCCATCGCGGCGATGACCCCCTCGCCCACGGCACCGATCGTGCCGCCGTTCTGCCTGCGAAGCGAGACGGGAACGAATGCGCTGCGTCCTTCGGCCGCCTGTTTCAGGAAATCGAGAGCGCAAATTGCGGATTCATGCCCTTCGACGACAACCGACTGCATCCGTTCCCCGAGAAACGCTTCGACCGCTTTTTCGTAAGCCGGGTCGGTGTCGATCAATTCGCCGATCACCCCGAGAATCCCGCCCGAGGTGCCGTCATCCCGATTATCGGATGCCGGGAAGTGGCCTAAAACCGCACGGACGCCCGATGACGCCCAGTCGCGGCGCCCATGCAACTCGGCAAGCGCGCCAAGGCGCGAAGATGCGGTTTGAAGTCGTCGATCGACATCGTTGCGGGCGACGAGAATGGTTTCGAGAAGGGCATTCTCTTCGGTCAGCCGCCGGCCCGCATCTTCCCAGGAAGCCTCGGCGGCCTCGAGCGCTTCGCCGGCCGCGGTCGTCCTCTGAAAAGCCGTCTGGTGGTCGGCTCCGGCCGACTCGACGAGGGATGCGGCATCCCTCGCCCGCTCCTGTATCCGCTGGAGCGTATCGCCGTTCTGTTCGATCCGGTCATTCAGCGACTCTGCGCCGGAACGGGCGCTCGAAAAATTGGAGACCCGGACCATGAGATCGGAACGGGAGCGTTCGTACTGCCCACTCGTGGACTGGTATTCGATTTTCGCATCCTCGGCGGCGGCCGAGAGCATGGACCTTCGCTCCCGGCACTGCTGCAGCCCCTCGGCAAGCCTGGCGCCGTCGGCGTCGGCCTCCTGGAGCTTGAGCGCCATCACGGCGATCTCGCCTTCGAGAACCCGGATCTCGTCGGCGGTCTCGACGACCTGCTGTTTGAGCAGTTCGGCCTCCCGCCCCTTCCCGGCCCACTCCGCTTCGCGCCTCGCGATATCTTCCTTCAGGGCGGCGTGGGATTCCTGGAATTTGCGATTGACCACTTCGGCTTCAGCCTGCCGAATCCTTTCGGTTTCCCGTTCGGTTTCGTGGGAGGCCAGGCCCGAGCGCAAATCGTGAAGCGCCGATTCGGCCGAAGCGAGTTCTGAGGCAAGCCGGTCGAGGAGCTGCATGATGCCGCGACGCCGGTGCGATGCGATATCGGCATCGAGCACCCTGAGTTCGTCTTTCAGCACCTTGAATTTTTCGGCTTTCTTAACCTGACGCTCGAGGCTTCCGAGCTGTCTGCGAACCTCGTCGGTGACGTCCCGGACGCGCGAGAGGTTCTGGCGCGTGCTTTCCATCTTCCGCTCGGCTTCCCGCTTGCGCAGGCGGAACTTTGCGACACCGGCCGCCTCTTCGATGATCATCCGTTTTTCTTCGGGACGTCCCTCGACGATCGAAGTGATTTTGCCCTGTTCGATGATCGCGTATCCGCGTGCTCCGGACCCGGTGTCCATGAACAGCTCGGTGATGTCCTTCAGCCGACAGGGAACCTTGTTGATGAAGAACTCGCTGTCTCCGTCCCGGAACGTCCTGCGCGTAATCTCGATTTCGGAATAGGATTCGTATCCCGGAGGGGCAAGACCGTCGTTATTGGCGAAGGTCAGCGTGACTTCGGCCATGCCGAGCGGGCCGGCGGCTTCGGATCCCTTGAAAATGACATCCTGGAGAACCTTGCTGCGAAGATGCGACGCGGCATGTTCGCCCAGGACCCAGCGGATGGCGTCCACGATGTTCGATTTGCCGCAGCCGTTGGGCCCGACGATCGCCGTGATGCCGTCCGAAAAAGTGAACGCGGTTTTTTCGTAAAAGGATTTAAAACCCAGAACTTCAAGTTTACGTAGTTTCATCGCAGAAGGACGGGACTCCCGGGAGATGTGGATGGATCAACATAATGTAGGCATTTTGAGCAACTACCCAATATATGGTGCCTGAATAGTCATGTAAAGACAAAAAAGGCGGCCCCGGATCGGGGCCGCCCCATGCGCGTTCGGAACCTTGCCTGTTACTTTTTCGGGGCTTTTTTCTGTGCCGTTTTCGATGCGGCCGGCTTGGTCTTGGGATTGGCCTTGACCTTCACAAGAGTGGCCTTGGCTGCGGCTCGTTCCCGGAGAACCGCCTGCGCCGCCGCAAGACGGGCGATGGGCACCCGGTAGGGTGAGCATGAGACGTAATCGAGCCCTTCCCTGTGGCAGAACTCGACCGATTTCGGATCGCCTCCGTGTTCGCCGCAGATCCCGACCTTCATCTTGGGACGGGTGGCGCGTCCTTTTGCGACGCCCATCCGAATCAGGGCGCCTACGCCCTCCTGGTCGAGGGTGGCGAAAATATCATTCTCGAGAATATTTTCGGGACGGCGATCGTAGGTGATCTTGCACGACGGGCATGAAAGATCCTTTTCCAGCTTGGTTCCGCACTGCGGACACAGTTCGGAGCGGAACATGTAGTTCTGGATGAATTTCCCCGAATCGTCGCGGGAGAAGCCGAACGTGGTCTGAGTGAGGTCGTTGGTTCCGAAGGAGAAGAACTCGGCCTCTTTCGCGATCTCGTCGGCGGTTACGGCGGCGCGCGGCAGTTCGATCATCGTACCGACCGTGTAGGACAGGTTGCGCTTGTAGCGTTTCATGGTTTCTTCCGCAACCTGGACAACGATCTCTTTCTGGGCCTTCATCTCGGCCGCCATGCTGACGAGCGGGATCATCACCTCGGGGTGAACGGTGATCTTGTCCTTGGCGCATTCGCACGCCGCTTCGAAAATGGCACGGGCCTGCATGCGCGTGATTTCGGGATAATAGATGCCCAAACGGCAGCCGCGAAGACCCAGCATCGGGTTGAATTCGTGGAGCTCTTCGACGCGGCTTAGCAGGCGCTTGCGCTCGTTGATCAGAGTCCTGTCGCCGCGCGTCAGTTCGAGCGTCTTGACCTCGAGCATCAGGTCCTCGCGCTTGGGCAGAAACTCGTGCAGAGGCGGGTCGAGAAGCCGGATCGTCACCGGGAAGCCCTTCATGACCTTGTAAAGTCCCTTGAAATCTTCCCGCTGCATGGGCAAAAGCTTGGCAAGCGCCGCTTCGCGGGCGTCCTTCGTGCGAGCGAGGATCATTTCCTGCATGATGCCGATGCGGTCCTCGGCAAAGAACATGTGCTCCGTGCGGCACAATCCGATTCCTTCCGCGCCGAAGTCGCGTGCGACCTTGGAATCCCGCGGCGTATCGGCATTGGCCCGGACCTTGAGGCGGCGAACGCCGTCCGCCCATGACATCAGCGTCCCGAATGCGCCCGTCATTTTGGGCGAGATCAACGGAACCTGTCCCATGATGACTTCGCCCGTGCTGCCGTTTAGCGTGATGAAGTCGCCTTCCTGGATCATTTTCCCGTTGACGGTGAACCGGCATCCGGCTTCATCGACGTCAATGCTCTCGCATCCGGCGATGCATGTTTTTCCCATCTGCCTCGCCACGACGGCCGCATGGGAAGTCATGCCTCCACGGGCGGTCAGGATGCCCCTTGCGACGTCCATTCCGTGGATGTCATCCGGACAGGTTTCTTGACGGACCAGGATGACGGCCTTGCCTTCGGCGGCCAGTTCGACGGCCCGGTCGGCCGTGAACACGGCAGCTCCGGTTGCGGCCCCGGGAGAGGCCGGAAGACCCTTTGCGATCACGGCGACCTTGGCGGAGGGATCGATGACCGGGTGAAGCAACTGGTCGATCTGCTGCGGTTCGAGACGCATGAGCGCCTCTTCCTTGCTGATCAGTTTTTCCTTGACCATGTCCGTCGCGATCTTGACGGCTGCCGTAGCGGTCCGCTTTCCGTTGCGCGTCTGGAGCATGTAAAGCTTGTTGCCCTCGACGGTGAATTCGAAGTCCTGAACGTCTTTATAGTGTTTTTCGAGCCGGGTCGTGATCTTCACGAGCTGGTCGAAAACCTTGGGAAGGTCTTTTTTCATGTCGAGAATGTGCTTGGGGGTGCGGATTCCGGCCACGACATCTTCGCCCTGGGCGTTGATGAGGTATTCGCCGTAAAATTCCTTGGCGCCGGTCGAGGGATTTCGCGTAAACCCGACGCCCGTGGCGCAATCGTTGCCCATATTACCGAACACCATCGCCTGGATGTTGACCGCGGTGCCGATGTCGTCGGGGATATTGTTGGATTTCCGGTAATATTTCGCCCGGTCGTTGTTCCATGAGCGGAAAACGGCGTCGCGCGACAACTCGAGCTGGACCGCGGGATCCTGCGGAAAATCTTTCTTGAGCCGGCTCTTGACGAGCGCCTTGAAAGACTTGCAGATGTCCTTGAGGTCGTCGGCGGTCAGATCGACGTCGAACGCAACGGCCCGCTCGCGCTTTTTTTCGTCGAAAATCTCGTCGAACGCATCTTTCGGGATCTCGAGCACGACGTTTGAAAACATGGTGATGAATCGGCGGTAAGCGTCATATGCGAACCGTTCGTTCCCGGTCTTCTCGGCCATCCCGACGACGCTCTTGTCGTTGAGCCCGAGGTTGAGGACCGTGTCCATCATTCCCGGCATCGAGAACTTGGCACCGGAGCGGACGCTGACCAGGAGCGGGTTTTTGGGATCTCCCAGTTTCTTCCCGATCTGCTTTTCGAGGCGCGACAGGTGCGTTGCAATCTCTTTTTTCAAGTCGGCGGGGAGCTTCCCCCGGTTCTTGTAATAAAGGGTGCACGCCGTGGTTCCGATCGTGAAACCGGGCGGAACGGGAATGGCGAGGTTGGTCATCTCCGCCAGGCCCGCCCCCTTTCCCCCGAGCAGGTCCTTCATTCCGCCGTTTCCCTCGGCCTTGCCGCCGCCGAAGAAGTAGACGTGTTTGGTGGCCATCCGATTTTCCCCCTAGGAAGTGGTTTTAAAGATTATTCCGCCCGACCCGAGGCGACTTTGGAAAAATCCGCCACCGAGGCAAACAGTCCGGAAAGGTTCTTGAGCATTGCCAGTCGGTTGTTCTTTACCCGTTCGTCCTTGGCCATGACGAGGACCTTGTCGAAGAAAGCGGCAACGACACCCCGGAGCGCGGACATCTCGCCGAGCGCCTCGGCATAACGCCCGCCCGCAGCAGCCGCGCGAACCCTGGATGACACTTCGGCGGCTGCGGCGAACAGGGCCCGTTCCTCGTCGTGCTCGAACAGCGCTTCGGAAACGGAGAGTTCTCCGTCGTAATTCCTGCTGATGTTGATGACCCGCTTGAACACCTCGGCGAGCGGTTCGAATGCGGGGTCGGCCCTGAATACGACCAGGGCGTCCAGCTTGGCCTTGAGGTCTACCACATCGGTCAGCCCTGCGGCCAGGACAGCCTCGCAAAGGTCGGATGGGATGCCCTTCCCGGACCAAAGGTTGAACAGCCGGCCCGAAAAAAACTCGAGAACCTTCTGGCCGATTTCGGGAGGCGGCGACTTGAGTTTCCCCGAAAGCGTCTCGAGCGACCGGGCGACAAGGGTAGCGAGAGGAATTCGCAGTTTCCGGGACTCGAGAATCGAAAGGATGCCCAGTGTCTGTCGGCGAAGCGCGTACGGGTCGGCGGTTCCGGTCGGCAGCAGGCCGACCCCGAAACAGCCGCAGACCATGTCGATCTTGTCGGCGATCGCGACGGCAACCCCGACATCCGTCGTCGGCAACTCATCGGCCTGTCCCTTGGGAAGGTAATGTTCCTGGATGGAAAGGGCAACCTCGTCGTTTTCGCCGGTCATCGAGGCGTAATGGCTGCCCATGACCCCCTGGAGTTCGGGGAATTCCTTGACGACCCCCGCTGTCAGGTCGGCCTTCGAGAGGATGGCGGCACGACGGCAATCGGCCTGCTTCGAGGGGCAGGCATGGGACGCGACGAAATCGGCGACCTCGGCCATCCGCTCGACTTTTTCCCAATAAGTGCCCATGTCTTTCTGGAACAGGACCGATTTGAGCGCCTGGGCGCGATCGAAAAGAGGGACCTTGAGGTCGTCCGAGTAGTAGAACTCTGCATCGGAAAGCCGCGCGCGGAGAACGCGCGAGTTGCCTGAGACGACGACCTGCGGATCAACCACCTTCATGTTGGAAACGAATGCGAAGCAGGGAAGAAGCCGCCCCGTAGCATCCTCGAACACGAAGTATTTCTGGTTGGTGCGCAT
>JANXPS010000123.1 GCA_025357175.1 Deltaproteobacteria bacterium
CAAGCGGATCTTCAAGGAGTTCGGGATCCCGTACACCTTTCTCGCCGATATCTCCGAGACGTTCGACTCGCCGCTCGACGGCAGCTACCGGATCTACCCCGGCGGGACGAAGCTCGAGGAGGCGGCCGACTCGATCAACGGGAAGGCGACGCTGTCCGTAGGGCCTTATGCGACGCCCAAGACGTTTACATGGGTCAAGGACAACTTCGCCGGCAGGCACGTGTCGATGCCGACGCCGTTCGGAATCGCGAAGACCGACGCATTCCTCATGAAGCTCTCCGATCTGTTCGGCAAGCTGGTACCCGAGTCGCTCAAGGCCGATCGCGGCCGCGCGGTCGACGCGATGACCGACGCCCACCAGTACATGCACGGGAAGCGGTTCGCGCTCTACGGCGATCCCGACTACCTCGTCGGCTACCTCTCCTTCCTCCTCGAGATGGGGGCGGAGCCGGTCCACATCCTGTGCAGCAAGGGGAGCAAGAAGCTCGAGAAGGAACTGCAGGCGATGCTCGACGCCTCCATGTACGGCGCCAAGGGAACGATCTACATGAACAAGGACTTGTGGCACATGCGCAGCCTCCTGATGACCGAACCGGTCGACGCGTTGATCGGCGACTCGCACGGCAAGTTCGACTCGCGCGACGCGAAGATCCCGCTCTTCCGTTTCGGCTTCCCGATCTTCGACCGGGTGAACAAGCACCGCTATCCGCTGATCGGCTACGCCGGCGTCATGAACATGGTCACCGAGATCTGCAACAAGTTCATCGACATCAAGGACGACACGTGCGAGGACCGGTTCTTCGAGTTGATGCGGTAACGGGAGGGGGAGCCGAGGCCATGGGGTCCCCGGCTAGCCCCACGCGGGGGCACGGGGGGGGGAATGCCGGGCGCCTGGGAGGGACGCGGGGGTCGTGATGCCCGAAATCCTTCGCTCCGGGGAGGGGGCCGTTCGCCTCCGCAGGCGCCATCACAACACGCCTCAGCGGCGCTCCGCTCAGACCCCCGTCCCCTGCGCTCGGGAAGCTCCGGCATCCGGACGGATCACGACACGGCGGACAGGGAGCCGCCACCCGTGCGCAGCGGCGCAGGGTTCCCCTGCAGGGGGCCTATGCCCCGAGCGGGTGCAGCCGCCATGGATGGCGGCGCGAGCGGTATGGAGTCGCAGGAAGGCCATGGATGGCCGAGCAAGACGTCCCCCGAAAGGGGATACCCGGAGACGCGGAGCGCGACCGGGCGACAACACGGAGGGTACGCAGATGGCGCGGCCGGATTACTACGACGCTCCCGAGTGCGACACGCAGGAGAAGGGCGCTCCCAGGTTCTGCAAGAAGTCGGAGCCGGGCGAGGGGACCGAACGCTCCTGCGCCTACGACGGCGCGCGGGTGGTGCTCATGCCGATCACCGACGTCATCCACCTCGTGCATGGCCCGATCGCCTGCGCCGGAAACTCGTGGGACAACCGGGGCGCCCGCTCGTCGGGTTCCCAGCTTTACCGTCGAGGCTTCACCACCGAGATGCTGGAAAACGACGTGATCTTCGGCGGCGAGAAGAAGCTGTACAAGGCGATCCTCGACCTGGCCGGCCGGTATGCTTCCCAGGCGAAGGCGATCTTCGTCTACGCGACCTGCGTGACCGCGATGACCGGCGACGACGTCGAGGCCGTGTGCCTGGCGGCATCCGAAAAAGTGGCGATACCGGTCATTCCCGTCAACACGCCCGGCTTCATCGGCGACAAGAACATCGGCAACCGGCTGGCGGGCGAAATCCTGCTCAAGTACGTGATCGGCACGGCCGAACCGGAAACCACCACCCCCTACGACATCAACCTGATCGGCGAGTACAACATCGCGGGCGACCTGTGGGGGATGCTGCCCCTTTTCGACCGGCTGGGCATCCGTGTGCTCTCGTGCGTCAGCGGCGACGCGAAGTTCGAGGAACTGCGCTACGCGCACCGGGCGAAGCTCAACATCATCATCTGCTCGAAGTCGCTGACCAACCTAGCCCGGAAGATGAAGAAACAATTCGGCATGAACTACATCGAGGAATCGTTCTACGGCATGACCGACACGGCCAAGGCGCTGCGCGACATCGCATTCGAACTGGATATCGCGACGGGGGGAGAAGCCGATTTCACGATGCGGGAGCGGGTCGAGTCGCTGATCGAATCGGAAGAGGCGAAATGTCGCGAAGCCATCGCTCCGATTCGTGCACGCCTCGAAGGGAAGCGCGCCGTGCTCTTCACCGGCGGCGTCAAGACCTGGTCGATGGTCAACGCGCTGCGGGAACTGGGCGTCGAGATCCTGGCGGCCGGAACGCAGAACTCGACCCTCGAGGATTTCCACCGGATGAAGGCGTTGATGCACAAGGACGCGAAGATCATCGAGGACACCTCGACCGCGGGGCTGCTCGCCGTCATGGCCGAGAAAATGCCCGACCTGATCGTCGCGGGCGGCAAGACCAAATTCCTGGCGCTGAAGACCAGGACGCCGTTCCTCGACATCAACCATGGCCGGTCGTATCCGTACGCGGGCTACGAGGGCATGGTGACCTTCGCGAAGCAACTGGACCTCACCGTAAACAACCCGATCTGGCGCGTCCTCAACGCACCTGCACCCTGGACCCTTAATGCGGCAACGCTGGAGGCCGACGTGGCGGTTGCAGCCGGCCACGGTGAAACGCTGCTCGCCGAGGATCTTTCCGCTTCCCGGGTGAAGGTCCCGACCAAGGCCGCGACCGTCAATCCGCAGAAGAACTCTCCTGCGCTCGGCGCGACGCTCGCCTACCTCGGCATCGACCGGATGCTCGGCCTGCTGCACGGCGCGCAAGGCTGTTCCACCTTCATCCGGCTTCAGCTTTCGCGCCATTTCAAGGAGTCGATCGCGCTCAACTCGACTTCGATGAGCGAGGACACGGCCATTTTCGGCGGTTGGGAAAATCTCCAGAAGGGGATCGGCCGCGTCATCGAGAAGTTCGAGCCCGGGGTCGTCGGCGTGATGACGTCGGGGCTGACCGAGACGATGGGCGACGACATCCGGTCGGCGATCGTCCGGTTCCGGAAGGAAAATCCGCAGCACGAAGCGGTACCTGTCGTGTGGGCTTCGACACCGGACTATTGCGGATCGTTGCAGGAGGGG
>JANXPS010000166.1 GCA_025357175.1 Deltaproteobacteria bacterium
CGGAAGCCTTGCAGCGGGTAAACTTCCCATTCGCATTGGGGAATGGTGAAATGGAATCACACGTGGCTCTGACCCACGTTTTCCAGGTTCGAACCCTGGTTCCCCAGCCAAGCGGTCCCATCGTCTAGTGGCCTAGGACGCCGCCCTCTCACGGCGGAGACGGGGATTCGAACTCCCCTGGGACCGCCACGATTAACCGAAAGCCCCTCGCTGAAAAGCGGGGGGCTTTTTCACTTAACTTTTGACGCCTTGTTCTCCTGACTCCCCGCCGAGGCAGCGAAAGCCTCCAATTCGGTTCGAGCCTCCGCGAATCCGGGGGCCAGGCGGAGCGCTTCCCGGAATTCCGGCTCCGCGCTGGTTGCCTTCCCTTGCATGCGGTAAGCGAGTCCGAGCGAGTAATGAGCCAGGGCAAACCCGGGTTGGAGACGGATCGCCTCCCGGAACTCCCCGACCGCCTCTTCGATTTTTCCCGCATTCCCCAGCGCCGCACCGACTTTATAGTGGGCGTCCGGGAGATGCCTCGTGGCAATCCAGTTGCCCGGGACCACTTCGAGGGCATGCTCGAACAACGTGACGCTGTTTTTCCAGTACTGGACGTTGGTGCGCGCGACTCCAGCCAGGGAAATCAGGACGAGGACGGAAACCGCCGCGAGAATCGACTTGCCGTGACGCCATCGGCTGAAAAACGACGGGACGGTCCAGACGATGGCGACGAAAAGCCCGGTTAACGGCAGGTAGGTATAGCGGTCTGCGTGTGTCTGGATCCCCACCTGCACCAGGCCGATCACCGGAACGAGGGTCCCCAGGTAGAAGAACCAGCCTACGGAGATCTGCGGAAAGCGCCTGGCCACCCGAAGGGAGCCGTATGTCGCGAGGACCAGCAGTGCCGCGGCCCCCGCGATGTGCCAGGCGGAATCGGGGGTCCCCGAATGGGGGTAGATGACGGCGAGCCGCGCGGGCCAGAACATTTTCTCACCGTACACGACGTAGGAAACCAGGGCATTTGAAATCCGGCGGGACAGGGGGAACGCCATGCTGTCTCCCACCGAGAATCCCCGTGTCTGGGCAATTACGGTTATGACGCAGGATGCGGCCGTCAGAAGGAGGAGCGGAATCTTTTCCACGAAAAGCGCCGCGGAACTCCTTCTCGCGAACGATCCGCCCGGGGCTCCCGGTACCCACACCCGCCCAAGGGGCCAGTAGTCCAGCAGGAGCAGAACAAAGGGGAGCGTCACGAACATCGGCTTGGCCGCGAGACTCAGCGCCATGAGGAGCAAGACACCGACATAGGCGGTCACGGTCGGTTTACGAGCGAATTTCACATATGCCCGAAGCGACAGGAGCCCGAAAAAGGTGCTCAGCACATCCTTTCGTTCCGCAATCCACGCCACGGACTCCACATGAAGCGGGTGTACGGCGAACAGCGCGGCCACCATGGCGCTGCGCCAGACCGCTCCGGTCATCGCCCGCAGGGCAATAAAGAGGACCAGGGCGTTCAGGTAATGGATCCCGACGTTTACGAGGTGGTGCGGCCCGGGCGCCATGCCGAACAGGGACACGTCGGCCATCTGCGACAGCCAGGTCAGCGGATGCCAATTGGCGCCGGCGGTGGTAGTCAGGGCCCAGCGAACGCCATCGGTCGTCAGCCCTTTTTGAACAACGGGATTTTCATACACGTACAGCTGATCGTCGTAGTTGACGAAGTCGTGGGTGCCCGTTTTCTGGTAAACGGCCGGGACCGTTACCCCCACAGGCTGAATACGGAGAAAGAGCGCGCATGGAGAGATATTCCATCCGATAAATACGGAACCGCCCCGGGGAACGACTCCCGAGGCGGTTCAGACTTCTCGAACCTGACGCTTTGTTTGTTCGGGATTACCGCAGTCGGTTCGCGTTCCAGGCCGGAGCCTCTACGAAACCGAGCAGGACGCCCAGGCCGCGTGTGAACTCATCCATGAACGAAGGCATGCAAACCGGGGCGTGAGCAGGTTCGGTGGCCTTGGCCTTCTCTGTGCCGGTCTTGAGGGTGGTAGTCAGTGCGGCACCCACCAGCAACAAAGTGCCTGCCAGCATGAACGACTTGCTCATGCCGCCCGGCTGCGCGTTGAGCGCCTCTGAAACCTTGCCCATCACGAAACCGCCGACACCCCATGCGGTGAACAGCGCGCCGTAGTTCATGCCGTAGTTCTTGAAGCCCCAGTAGTCCTTGGCGAAGGTCGGGAAGAGCGCGAGGTTGGAACCATAGTTGAAGCCGATGAAGGTGGCGAGCAGGACCAGCAACGCGGCGCTTCCGGTGTTGATGACCGTGAGTGCGGCGAACATCATGACTGACTGAAGGCAGAGCATGACGATGAGCGTCGCCTTTCGGCCGATCTTGTCGGAGAGGATGCCGGCGCCTACGCGCCCGCCCGCATTGCCGAGAGCCATGATCGCGACTGCCACGAACGCCAGCGGTCCGAGGCTTTTCTTCGCGAGGCCAGCCACGCTGCCGATGACCATGAGGCCTGCGCCGGCGCCGATGAAGAAGGCCAGCCAGAGTACGTAGAACTTGTAGGATTTGAGCATCTCGCTGACGTTTGCGTCGTTCGAGGATTTCGCTTTGGCTGCAACCGCCTTGGTCGGGTCGGCCTTGGGGGACTCGGCCGGGACATATCCCGCCGGAGGGTTGGCCAACAGGAATGACAGTCCGCAGGCGATAACGGTAAAAGCGGCGGCCAGGAAAAACATGGCCTGCTGGATGCCGAAGGTGCCGATCAGGTAGCTGGACAGCGGCGCGATATAGACGGGAGCAACGCCAAATCCGGCGACCACGATTCCGGCGATGAGGCCGGTCTTTGAAGACGGGAACCACTTGAGCGCAGGCGGGGTGGCTGCGGAATAACCGAAGCCGAAGCCGGCTCCCGCAAGCACGCCGAACCCGACGACCCAGGCGACATAGGCGGGAGAGAAGGCCATCATCGTGAACCCCGCGCCGACGAGCAGGCCCCCGATCAGCGCCGTGCGTGCGGGACCGATCTTGTCCTGGCATTTGCCGGCGACGATCATGGCGAAGGCAAACGTGAGACAGCAGACGGCGTACGGGTCGTTGATAGAAGCATGATCCCAGGTGAAGGCACCGGGGCCGCCCTTCTCGATGGAGGCCTTGATCGCCCCCTTGAAGATGCTCCAGGCGTAGAGAACCCCCAGTGCGAGGTTGATGCCCATCCCCGCCATCGTGACCTGCCAACCTCTATTCTTGATCGTCGTTTCCATAATCGCGACTCCTCGGTATGTTTGGGTTCTAACGATTGGCCGGCTGGCCTTCGTGGAAGGTGACCGGCAATTCGGTCAGGGCGGATGCCTCCTTCTTGACGGGGCCGTTGATCCGCACCGCGGTGGCGAATTCCATCCAGAAGATCAGGTAGATCGAGATCATCAGGGAAAGGCCGATGTTCTGGTTCTCCGCGCCCAGCGCTTTAGAAAGGATCGGAGACATGAAGCCCGCTCCCAGCGTACCGGTGACACGTTCGAGCACGTAGAAGAAAACCAGCGTGGCGGCCGTGCCGCCGAACATGAGGGAGATGCCCCGTCCGCGCTTGACCCAGTACTTCGGGGAGAAGCCGAACATGCGCATGAAGATGACGACCCAGATGATCCAGACGGAGTAATCGACGGCCGCATCGGGAAGCGCCAGCTTGTTCTTGACCAGAACGATTTCGAGGACCGTCACGATAGCCAGCAGGATGAACAGCCATGAAAACTTCTCGTCGGCCTGCGAACGCCAGGTGCGGCTGTCGGGCGGAGCGATCTCTTTTACGGAATGCGCGTGCGTCCCGAGCGACATGAACAGGATGGCGAACCAGATACCGGCATTGTGGAACAGGAGCGAGGCATGGTTGCCCGCGATATTGGCGATGCGCGCCATCGGATCGCGAATGAAGTCGGCGGCGATCCGCATCAGGAACAAATTCACGAGGATGGAGCAGACGATGACGACCAGAATGGTGAATACGCGCTTGGGAAGCAGGTAGGGATCGATACGATCCGGGAACCCCAGGATGAATGCGAACCAGATCAGGAACATGATGAACGGAATGCCGAAACAGATGCCGTAGACGGAGTTGCCGGCGAAATCTCCGGCCTGGGCGTAGATCACGAATTTTTCCTTGACGAGAGGATCCGTGTTGGCCGCCTTGACGACATCCTTCGCGACGGTCTTCACGTTCGGTATTAGCCCCATCGTGCCCCAGCCGTGGTCGCCCTGGGTCGTGTCGAGCACCCAGTACTGGTCGCCCATCGCAGCATCGAGACCCTGGAAGAATTTCATCGAGTAGGTCGAACAGACCGCCACGACCAGCAGAAGCAGAATTGCGTTTTTTATGCTCATCGGCTTTGTCATGGCGCTATTCCTTGTGGTTCGTCCAGAACATGGAGACTGCATTGGCGGCGAACAGGCCGTACAGCCACATGGTGTTCCAGGCCGGACCGGACCAGTGACTACCCTTGCCGGCTCCGACGACGCCCGAGGCGATCACGATACCGATGATGGCGGTGAAAGAAACCATCGTCACGGCGCGCAGAATCTGGTTGTTCCGCCAGGTGTGACGCTCCATCTCCTCGATTCGCTCGACGACCGATTCGTTGTACTGCTGGCGCCACTGTTCGATCAGAAGCTGCGTCTCCTCGAAGGTGTAGGACACCTTCTCTTCGGTCTTGGCGACCTTGAGGGGACTCTTGAGGGCATCCTCCGCTCCGACCGGTTCAATCTGAAGTTTTTCGGCGGTGTTGTTTTCCCTGGTGCTCATCACGGTTCTCCTTCTTTATTGGTCTTGTTTTCGACTTCTTGTCTAGGCGGTGGCGACTTCGATTACGCCGATCGGGAAGCGATCGGACAGTTCCTGGAATTTCGGGCAATCTTCGTATTTGCAGCTGCAATACTTGATGATGAGATTGACGTCGTGCGGGAAGATGTAGCCGCAACCGACGTCGCAGTAATCTTCATTCTTGCCGTAGTATGGACAAACCGGCTGATCGGTCATTGGCTGCGCTTCACCCTTTGCGATATTCGAATCTGCAAGGGGGACTGCACTAGGCGTGCCAATTGGGGAATGCGACAACCTGCACGATATTCGTGCATATTTACGGCCGTTTGCAAGTGGAAGTCAGATAGGGAGGGTCTGTTTCAAACGAGGATTATTTTGCGCGGATGCAAATCCCGCGTGAGCTTTTTTCGCAGTAGCGCGAATTTCCGTTACGACGGACTGTCCCGCCTGATTCCATATTTCTTCATCTTGCGATAAATCGTGGCCATGTTCATCCCGGCGTCCCGGGCGGCGGCCTCGATGTTCCAGCCGTGCTTCTTGAGCAGGCCCCGAAGATATTCGGTTTCGAACCGCGAGATCGCCTTGGCGTATTCGCCTTCCTCCGAAACGGCTTCGGCGGTCGCCTCGCGTTCCTCTTCCCTGGCGGGTATTTCGATGAATTGGGACAGGACGGGCTGCCCGATATGGTCGCCGTCCTCCATCGCCATGCAAGCTTCAATCACGTTTTTCAATTCGCGGATGTTACCGGGCCAGGAATAACGACATGCCTGGTCCATCGCCTCCGGAGATAGCCCCTTGATGGACGTGCCGAACTTGCGGTTTTGCAGCGAGACGAAATGAGCGGCAAGCAGCGGTATGTCGGCGTTCCGTTCCCGAAGCGGCGGCAGATGGATATTGAGAACATTGAGGCGGTAATACAGGTCTTCCCGGAAGGTTCCGGCCTTGATCGTTGCTTTAAGGTCGGAGTTGGTGGCTGAAATGATGCGGACGTCGACGCGGGTCGGCTTGGTGTCTCCGACCCGGGTGAACTCCTGCTCCTGCAGGAAACGTAGCAGCGTCTTCTGGACGTTCATCGGCAGATTTCCCGCTTCGTCGAGAAAAAGGGTCCCGCCGTTGGCGGCTTCCAGCAATCCCTGCCGATTTTCGGCCGCCCCCGTGAACGCTCCCTTCTTGTAACCGAACAATTCGGATTCCAGGATCGACTCCGGAAGCGCCCCGCAGTTGATCGCGATGAACTTCCGGTCTTTTCGTGGAGAATTATAGTGGATCGCTTGGGCGATCAGTTCCTTGCCTGTTCCCGATTCGCCCGTAATGAGCACGGACGTATCCCTTCCGGCGATCTTCTCGACGCGTTCGAGAACCGCCTTGAGTCCGGCCGAGGCGCCGACGATGTTGTCGAAACGGTATTTTCCGACCAGTTCCTCGCGCAGTTCCCGGTTCTCTTCGAGCAGTTCGGTGTGCTTGAGCGCATTCTTGACCCGATAAAGGAGTTCTTCGGGTTCGAAGGGTTTCGTGAGCATGTCGTAGGCGCCCCGACGCAGCGCCTGGATCGACATCTCGACGGTCGCATAGGCGGTGATCATGATGACCGGGACCGCAGGCTCCCTGGCCTTGATCTTCTGGAGCACCTCGAGCCCGTCCATGCCCGGCATCTTGATGTCGCTGATCACAAGGTCCCACTGCCCGGGCGCGAACGCCTCGACCGCCTCGAAAGAGCGCGTGTGCGTCTTGACCGTGTAGCCGTTGTCCACGAGGACCGCCTCCATCATCAGGCAAAGGCCTTCCTCGTTGTCGATCAGCATGATCCTTTTCGCCCCTGGCAATGCCTCTCCCATTTCCTAGAAATCTTCGCGCCGCAACGGAATGCGGACGGTGACCGTCGTCCCCTGCCCGACCACGCTGTCGATCGCGATCCGCCCGTGGTGTTGTTCCACGATCTGGCGAGTGATCGCCAGGCCGAGCCCGGTCCCGCTTGTCCTGGTCGTGAAAAACGGTTCGAATATCTTTTCTAGATGCTCGGGCGGAATCCCCGCACCGTTGTCGGCAAAAACCATATTAACGAATTCTTCTTCGTCGACAAACGTCTTCACGACGAGCTTGCCGTCGTCCTGCATCGCAGCCCCCGCGTTGAGGATCAGGTTGATCGCAACCTGGCGCAGCTGATCGCCGTCCGCCATCAGTTCGGGAAGGTCCGCGGAGAACTCCTTGACGATCGAAACATGGTGCATGTCCGTGTGGTTGGCCGCGAAGTTGACGATCTGGTCCAGAAGCGCGTTGATGTCTAGCCCTTCGAGCGCCGGCTTGGGCGTGCGGGCATAGCTGAGCAGATTCTGGACGATCTTCTTGCACCGTTTGCTCTCCCGCTTGATCTCGCTGATGTATTTGTAGTTGGGGTCGTCCGGGGAGAGTTTTCCTTCCATATGGCTCGCGAACCCGAGAATGACGCCGAGCGGGTTGTTGATCTCGTGCGCCACCCCAGACGATAGGATGCCGAGAGACGCCATCTTTCCCTGCTGGGCCAGATTGGCTTCCATCTCGCGATTCTGCCGGATGATCGCGGTCATGCGGTTGAACGCCGAAGCGAGTTCGCCTAGTTCGTCGTTGGTGTCCACGTCCATCTTTTCATCAAGCCGTCCCCGCCGCACTTTCCGGATCACATCCGTCATGTGACCGATCGGCCCGGTGAGAATTTTCGACGCATAATTGACCAGAAGCGCGGAAACGATCGCCGAAAGCACGACGAGCAGCGCCATCGTGCCGAGGATCCGGCCGGAAATCTTGTTGGCCTCGCGATAGAACTCGTCCTCGTAGGAGCCGACCGCCACGATCCAGTCCCAGGGCGCGAAATACTCGTATCGGACGATCTTCATGCGAGGCTTCCGGTCGTCGCGGTTTTTCCACGGGTAGTGGATCCACCCGTGTTTTTTCTCGCACATTTCGCGGATGAATCGATGGCCGATGAGGTCGCGCGACTGGAGGATGTTCTGTCCTTCGGCGTTCGGGTGGACGACCAGGTTCCCCTTCGAGTCCATGCAGTAGATGTAGCCCGTGTCCCCGACTTTCTTGCTCTTGATCTTCTCTCTCAGTTCCGCGAAGGAGCGACGCTCGAATGCGACGTCCTCGTAGGTTTCCTCGACATAACCACCGGCGGCGATGATCTAGTCCCACTCACGAAAATAGCGATAGGCCACCACTTTTTTACGGGGAACCTTGTCCCCGAGGATCGCGTTTCGCCAGGGATAGGTGATGTACAGGACTTCACCAGGCTTCGACTTGAGCGCATTGGCGCACATCTCCCGGATGAAGTACCGTCCGTTCTCGTCCTTTTCGTTGAAGACGTTCTGGTCCTGGCGGGCGATATGGGCCACGAGCTTTCCCTTGGTGGTCATCGCGTAGATGTAGCCCGTTTCCCCGACGTTCACATGGGTCAGCGCCTTACGGGCCTCCCTGCGCGCCGTCAGGGTGTCCACCTTCCCATCACGAGTCTGGTTTTCCTCGGCGCGCACCAGGTTGTACGAGAGGTTGACGAGCGTTGCCAGTTCCTTGTTGAAACTGCCCTGCTTGTCCTGCTTGTAAACCTGGAACTGCTGGTAATGGGAGTTGATCAGGTCGAGCGTAAAACCGGCCATGTGCTCCAGGTCATCCTTGCTGGTCTGGGTTATGCCCAGGTAGGCCTGCTGCGTGGCGATGGAGCCGACGACGCCCCCGACGACGAGAATCGGGATGATGACCAACGGCATGACCATGACGGTCATCTTCCACCGGAGCTTCAGGTTGTTCACAAAACCGAAAAGATATCGATGCATCAAGCAACAATCACGGAAGCGGGTTATCCTGTCAATAGGCGGAATCAGGCACCCGGTTGACTGCGGTCCGCAAAACGGAAACAATGTTCAGTTACGTATTCTTACTATGGAGCCTGGATGCAACGATCGGCATTTTATGGTGTGGTATGCCTTGCGCTGATCCTGACGGCTTCGGCAGCCGCGGTTTCCGTCACGCGCTACCTTTCGGCGCGACTTTATGCCCCGCCCCGCGCCACCGCAATCCGGGCGCCGAACGTCAACGAGCTCCCGGAACCCGGGATTCCGCCCGACAAATGGACCAATGTTTTTTCCCCTTCCTCCGGCATGACCCCGTCCGTCAAGAGCGACAAGGGGAAGGATGTCAAGGAAGCCCCGAAATCGATCTATGCGCTGGTCGGTACGATCTCGTCGGCCGACGTTTCCGCCGCCAGGGCCATTCTCTGGTCCGAGGGCATGAAGGAACCGCGTCTTTTCCGCACGAAACAGGAGATCGAACCGGGCATCACGCTTGTCAAGATAGAACGCGACGCCGTGTGGCTGATGCGCGGGAAGATTCGCGAGAAACTTGAATTGCTGCCGGTCGGCTCGAAGGTCCGGATCGCTGCCGCCCCGGCCGCGCCCGGCGCCTCGATCGGGGCCGCCGGCGCATCCGCTTCCCCGGTCCCGGGAGGCGGTCCCGACATCCGTGTCACCCGGATCGGCGAAAACACCTTTTCGATGGACGAAGCGGGGCTGACCCAGCTGACAACCAACTTCAACCAGTTCATGACCCAGGTACGGCTTATCCCTTATTTCGAGGGCAACAAGAATTCCGGCTACCGGATCGCGGCGATCAGGCCCGGAACCGCCTTTGAAAAACTGGGGTTCATCGGTGGCGATGTCATTCAGGCTGTCAACAACGTCGAACTGACCAGCCCCGAGCGACTGTTCACGATTTTCCAGAACTTGAAGGATGAAAAACGCGTTTCCGTCAACGTCCTGCGGACGGGGTCGAAAACGACGCTCACATACGAAATCCGATGACCTGGAGACCCTTGATGAAAAAGATTCTGCTCCTGCTCGCCGCGTTGGCGATTCTATTTCCGGCCGGCAAAGCGGTCGCCGCAGAAGAGCGCGCCGCCACAATCGTCGTGGAAGAGGGGCAGTCGCTCGTCCGCATACTCCGGTCACGCGGCGTCACCGGGAAAGAGATGGCGAAGTACTTCGGGGCAGTCAAGGCCATCAATCCCGACATGAAAAGCATCGATCGGATCCAACCCGGCGATACGATCACACTGCCGACCGCGGCCTATTTCCGGACACGGCCTCCGGCTGGAGATATCTACGGGAAACCGGTCCTGACGGCGTCCACCGCACCCGCCGACAGGATGGCCCAGGAAAACGTCTCGCCTGCGATGCCCGCCGGCGTACCGGCATCATCAGTGCCGGTCGGCGACAACTCGTCATCTCCGGCGCTTCCGCCCCCCGACAACGCAGTCAAACCGGTGGCAGCCGACATCAAGGAATCGCCTGTTGCCGCCTCCCCTTCAAAAAAAGCGGCGCGGTCCAACGTCTTCCTGTCCATGGACTTCACGGACGTTGACCTTCCGGTCCTCATCAAGTTCATCAGCGAGCAGACCAGGCGCAACTTCATCTTCGACGAGCGGGTGGCCGGAAAGATCACGATCATATCCCCACGCAAGGTCAGCCTCGACGAGGCGTATGACGTATTCATCTCCGTCCTCCAGGTCAAGGGCTTCACGACGATCGAGCAGGGCAACGCGATCAAGATCGTCCCGCTCAGTGGGGCGAAACAGGAAAACCTTCCCAACGCAAAGGATCCGGACGGTGGTTCCGTCTCCGAGTTCGTGACCCGCCTGGTACCCCTGCAATACGTCGATTCGCCCGAAATCGTGCAATTGCTCACGCCGATGATGTCGAAGGACGGCCTGATCACCTCGTTCCCGTCTTCGAACACGCTCATCCTGATCGACTCAAGGGCCAACATCGACCGGCTGGTCCGAATCCTGTCCGAAATCGACACCGAAGGCGCAACAAGCATGCTCCGGATCATTCCGCTCAAGAACGCCAACTGCGTCGAGATCGGGAAGACCGTCGAATCCATCTACCAGGAAACGGCCGCCGCTCCGGGGGCACAGCCCGCCGGCAGGTCGCGACGGGTGAAGACCTCCAAGGGCGGACATGGGGGGGGGCCGCTAAAGGTCATACCCGACATCCGGACAAACAGCATCATCGTCCTTACCGGCAAGGAACAGATGGCCGACATCGAGGATCTCATCTCGAAGCTCGACATCATCGCTCCGTCAAACACCGGCAAAATCAACGTCTATTATCTTGAAAACGCCGACGCCGAAGAGATGGCCAAGGTGCTCGCCAACCTCGCAGAGAAGCGTGGCGCGGTAGCACCGGCCGCCACGGGCCTACCGGCTACGATCAAGGGCGTCATCGCGGCCGAACTCGAGGGCGGCGTAAAGATCACCGCCGACAAGGCCACCAACGCCCTGATCATCATCGCTTCCGGAAACGACTACCAGACCCTCGTTGATGTGGTCAAAAAACTCGATATCAGGCGCAGACAGGTTTATGTCGAGGCGCTGATCA
>JANXPS010000168.1 GCA_025357175.1 Deltaproteobacteria bacterium
GCCGGATTGCCGATCCGGATGGCGGTGGCAACCGTTTCGGGCTTCGCGATCGCGTGCCCGCGGACGATCGGCGCGGATCCTTCGGCCTGCCATCCGAGCATCTTCGGAAGGCGGGCCGATTTCCCGGCCGCATGATACGCCTTGTAGCCGGCCCAGTAAGCGGTTATGTTGCCCGCGTTCCCGACCGGAAGCACGTGATACTTCGGCGCCTCTCCGAGCGCGTCGCACACCTCGAACGCCCCGCTCTTCTGCCCCTCGATCCGGAAAGGGTTGACCGAGTTGACCAGCGTCACCGGATATTTTTCGGATACCTCGACAACCAGCGAAAGCGCGTCGTCGAAGTTGCCGAGGATCTGGAGCACCTGCGCACCGTGGATCATGGCCTGCGACAGCTTGCCGAGCGCGATCTTGCCCTCGGGGATGAGCACGAACGCCTTCATGCCGGCGCGCGCCGCGTAGGCCGCCGCCGATGCCGACGTATTGCCGGTCGAAGCGCAGATGATCGAGTCGGCGCCGGAGGCCTTGGCCATCGAGACGGCCATCGTCATGCCGCGATCCTTGAAGGAGCCGGTCGGGTTGAGCCCCTCGTATTTCAGGAAGATCTCGGTGCCGGGGGCGATCAGCCGGGCCAACGCGGGCGCGGGCACGAGCGGCGTGTTGCCCTCGAGCAGCGTGACCACGCAATCGTCGGGCACCGGCGTGAAGAAGCGGGCGTAATGGCGGATGATCCCTTCCCAGTGCATCGTATGACTACCCCTTTTTGTTTAAAGGTTGTTTTCGATCCGGATCATGCGGGTGCGGTCGAGGACGAACTGAAGCTTGTCGATTTCATCGAGGGAGGCGCGCATGTCGCTCTCCTTGGCATGGTGCGTCACGATGAAGATCGGAACCGCGTTTTCCTCCTGCCGCCCCTTTTGAAGAACGGTCGAAATGCTGATCCCGTGATCGCCGAGGATTCCCGCGATCTTCGAAAGGACCCCCGGTTTGTCGACCACGTGGAACCTGAGGTAATACTCGGTCTTTACCTCGGAAAAGGGGGAAAGCGCGATCACTCCTGCCGGTTCAATCTGGCGGAAGCCGCTGGGCGGGATGCGTCCGACCGTTCCGTTGCACATGTTTCGGCCGATGTCGATCACGTCGCTCGCGACGGCGGACGCCGTGGGAAGCATGCCGGCGCCCTGTCCGTAGAACATCGACGACCCGACGAAGTCGCCCTTGACGTAGATCGCATTGTTGGCGCCGCCGACGGTCGCCAGCAGGTAGTGCGACGGGATCATCGTGGGATGAACCCGGACTTCGACGCCGCCGCCCTTTTCCTTGGCGATGGCGAGCAGCTTGATCGTGTATCCGAATTCTTTCGCGAATGCGATATCGACCGCGGAAATGTCGCGAATGCCCTCGACATAGATTTCCTTGAGCGGCACCGTGCAGCCGGTCGCAAGCCAGACGAGGATGGCGAGCTTGTGCGCCGAGTCGATTCCGTCGATGTCGAAGGAAGGGTCTGCTTCGGCCAGCCCGATCTTCTGGGCGTCGGCCAATACGTCGGCGAACTCTTTTCCTTCGTCGCTCATCCGGGTGAGGATGTAGTTGCATGTCCCGTTGATGATGCCGAACAGCCCCTGGATATGGTTCCCCGCCAACCCTTCACGCATTGCGCGGATGATCGGGATGCCCCCGCCGACGCTGGCCTCGAAACCGAGATCAACGCCCGCGTCGGATGCCGCCGAACAGACCTCGGGGCCGTGCTGGGCGAGCAGCGCCTTGTTGGCGGTCACCACCGACTTGCCGTTGCGGATGGCTTCGAGAATGACGTCCTTCGCGATTCCGGTGCCGCCGATCAACTCGACCACGATCTGGATGGCGGGATCGCGCACGACGGTCATCGCGTCGGTCGTGAAGATATCGGCCGGGAGGTTCAGTCCGCGGTCGCGAACGATGTCGATGTCCGCGATTCGGACGAGCCGGACCGGCACGCCGATCCGCCGGCGAATCAGTTCGGCATTTTCGAGCAGCAGTTTCGCGGTTCCCGTACCGACGGTGCCGCATCCCACGATCCCGATCCCTATTTCACGGAGACGCGCTCCGGTTCCCTGAACGTTTTCTGGCATGGCGATTCCTTCTCGGACGATCGATTGGTCAAGAGGGTTATTCTATTGAATATCGGGGGTGTAAGTCAATTTCGGCGCAATCCGGTCAGTCCGCGGATGCCTGCGCCGAATCCTTTTCCGCGACCCACGCCTTAAGCACCGCGTGACCCGGTTCATCGAGTCCCGGGTCGCGTGCGAGCAGCGCCTCGGCGATCTCGCGCGACTTGTAGAGCATCCGCGCATCCCGGACGATGTCGGAAAATACAAGGTCGGGGATCCCCGATTGCCGGACCCCCGCAAAATCGCCAGGCCCCCTTATCTTCAGGTCTTCTTCCGCGATCTTGAACCCGTCGTTCGTGCGTTCCATCACCGACAGCCGTGCCCGGGTGTCGTCACCCGAGCCGTTCGGCGATGCCATCAGGAAGCAGGACGAGGGACGCTCGCCCCGGCCGACACGCCCCCGAAGCTGGTGAAGCTGCGACAGCCCGAACCTGTCGGCATGCTCGACGACCATCAGCGTGGCCTCGGGTACGTCGACCCCGACCTCGATGACGGTGGTTGAAACCAGGATGCGGTCTTCCCCGCTCTTGAATCGACGCATGACGGCATCCTTCTCGTCGCCCTTCATCCGCCCGTGAAGCAGCCCGACCCCGATATCCGGAAATGCGGCCCTAACCGCCCCGGCGGTCCGAACCGCGTCGCGCAGGGCGAGCTTGTCGGATTCCTCGACCAGCGGCAACACGACGTAGGCACGGCCGCCGGCATCCAGTTCATTCCGGACCGCCTCCCATGCGACGCCACGCTCATTCTCGGATAACACACGCGTACGAATTGGGGAACGGCCGGGCGGCATCTCGTCGATCACCGAGACGTCGAGATCGCCGTAAAGCGTCATTGCGAGCGTCCGCGGGATCGGCGTCGCCGTCATGACCAGCAGGTGCGGTGCCTGGATTCCCTTGCCCCGAAGGGCGGCCCGTTGCAGCACGCCGAACCGGTGCTGCTCGTCGATGATGCTGAGCGTCAGGTTCCGGAAATCGACGCCTTCCTGGATGATGGCGTGCGTCCCGACGACGATGTTCGCGTGGCCTTCCCGGATCGACGCGCGGGCGTTCTCACGGGCCTTTCCGGTGACCGAGGCGGTCAGCAGGACGACGTTTACCGGCAGACCGACGCACAGGCTGGCGAACCGCTGATAGTGCTGCTCGGCGAGAATCTCGGTCGGGGCCATCAGTGCGGCCTGTGCCCCGTTTTTCCAGGCGACCATCGTGGCGATCCACGCGACGATCGTCTTCCCGCTGCCGACATCGCCCTGAAGCAGCCGGTGCATCGGATGCGGTTGCGCCATGTCCTTCAGCGTTTCGTTGACCACGCGCCGCTGGGCATTGGTCAGGGTGAAAGGCAGGCGTTTCTTGATTTCCTCGACGATTTCGCGATCCCAGGGCAGCGGGACAGCCTTCTCCCGGGTCACGCCGATCCTGCGCCGGGCCATGGTCCACTGGATGAAAAAGAGCTCGCCGAAAATCAGTCGCTGCTGCGCGGGGGAGCTGAATGCCTGAAGTTTTGCGATGTCGGACTCGGGAGGCGGGAAGTGGAGCGCGGCGACGGAATCCTGGATGGGCGGTACGCCGGCCGCGTCGAGTATCCATCGGGGGAAAAACTCACGGATATCCTTCGAATGATGCTGGACCACCTCCCACATGATCTTGCGGAGGAGGCGCGCCGGAACCCCTTCGATCTCTGGATAGACCGGGATGATCCGGCCGAAGCCGAACGGGTCGGACGTTTCGTCGTGCCCCAGGATCTCGGGATGATGCATTTCGAGCCGCGGGCCGAAGGCCCGTACCGTACCGCTCAAGAGCAGTTCCGCCCCGATCGGGAAGCGATCCGCCAGCGCCGGGTTGTATCGAAACCACTTGAGCGATAGCCGACCCGACCCGTCGGCGATCATGACGTCGAGCACCCGGTTCCGGCCGAATCCGCCCTGCCCTCCCCGGACGTCGACCACGCGCCCCTTGACGCAGGCGGACATCCCGTGGACAAGGGAAAACAGGGGTACGATCCGTCGCCGGTCCTCGTACGATTTCGGAAAAAAGAAGAGCGCCTCGCGAGCGGTGGTGATTCCCCGCCCTGCGAGACGCTCGGCGATCTTCGGACCGACCCCCTTGATGTATTGAATCGAAGGGGTCTCCATCGCCTGGCCTATTTGGCGTGGTACTCCTGGAGACAGCGAACGGACAGATCCTGCCGGATCAGTTCGGTGATTGCCTGCGAGGCGGCCCTGGCCGCCGCAAGAGTGGTGAAATACGGGATGTTGTAGACCAGGGCGGTGCGTCGGATATAGAACGAATCGGCCTTGGACTGCGCCCCGATCGGCGTGTTGATGACCATCGCGATTTCGCCGTTCTTGATGAGGTCGGCCACGTGCGGCCGCCCTTCCTGGACCTTGAGGACCGTGTGCGCGGGAATGCCGTTGCGGCCGAGGAATTCGGCCGTTCCGCCTGTGGCGACGATCTTGAACCCGGACTCGTGCAGCGACCTGACCGCGGGAAGCACGCCGTCCTTGTCTTCGTTGCGAACGCTGACGAACACGGTTCCCGAGGTCGGGAGCACCATGCCGGCCGCCATCTGCGCCTTCGCAAAAGCCGCCCCGAACGTCCGATCGATGCCCATGACCTCGCCGGTGGACTTCATCTCGGGCCCGAGCAGCGTATCGACCCCGGGGAACTTGATGAAGGGGAACACGGCTTCCTTGACGCTGACGTGGGTTGGCACCACGGTCTCGGTGAAACCGAGATCCTTGAGCTTCCGGCCCGCCATGACGCGTGCGGCCATCTTGGCCAGCGGCACGCCGGTCGCCTTGCTGACGAACGGGACGGTGCGCGATGCCCGCGGATTGACCTCGAGGATGTAGATCTCCCCTTTCCGGATTGCGAACTGGACGTTCATCAGCCCGATTACGTTGAGCTCTTTCGCAAGCGCCTTGGTCTGCACCGCGATCTCGTCTACCAGTTCCTTCGGAATCGAATGCGGGGGCAGCGAGCAGGCGGAGTCGCCCGAATGGACGCCGGCTTCCTCGATGTGTTCCATGATGCCGCCGATCACGACGTCGTCGCCGTCGGAGATCGCATCGACGTCGACCTCGATCGCGTCGTCGAGGAACTTGTCGACAAGGACGGGACGCTTTTCGGACGCCTGCACGGCGCTCGTCAGGTAACGAAGCAGCCCTTCCTCGTCGTGGACGATTTCCATCGCGCGTCCGCCGAGCACGTAGGACGGCCGCAGCAGCACCGGATACTCGATCCGATTGGCGATGACGATGGCTTCTTCCGTGGAACGGGCCAGGCCGTTGGGCGGCTGCCGCAGCCCGAGCTTGTCGATCAGCTCCTTGAACCGCTCGCGGTCTTCGGCGCGGTCGATGCTGTCGGGGCTGGTGCCCAGGATCGGCACCCCTTCCATCTCGAGGGGCACAGCCAGCTTGAGCGGCGTCTGCCCGCCGAACTGCACGATGACGCCCACCGGCTTCTCGGCCGCGATGATCGCGAGCACGTCTTCCTTGGTCAGCGGCTCGAAATAAAGCCGGTCGGAAGTGTCGTAGTCGGTCGAGACGGTTTCGGGATTGCAGTTGACCATGATCGTCTCGTACCCGTCCTCGGAGAGCGCGAACACGCCGTGGACGCAGCAGTAGTCGAACTCGATCCCCTGCCCGATCCGGTTGGGACCGCCGCCCAGGATGATGATCTTCTTGCGGTCGGTCGGGGCGCACTCGTCTTCCTGCTCGTAGGTCGAATACATGTACGGCGTCTGCGCCTCGAATTCGGCGCCGCACGTGTCGACCCGCTTGTAAACCGGGCGAATGCCCGCCGCGAGCCGGGACTTGCGAACCGTGTCTTCATCCGAGCCGAAAAGTTTCGCAAGCCGCCGGTCGCCGAAGCCATATTCCTTGGCCCGCCGGATCCTCGCCGACATTTCGACGCCCAGCTTGCCGGATGCCGCCTCGTCGCGGAATTCGGATGAGATGCCTTTCAGCACCGTCTCCTCGTCGAGAATCTGACGGATGTTCTGCAGGAACCAGGGATCGATCCACGATGCGCGATAAAGGTCGCCGTCGGTCCAGCCTTCCCGCATCGCCTCGGCCACGTAAAGCAGCCGTTGGGAATTGGGCTTGCGGATCTTTTCATTGAGCAGCTTCTTCCGGGCGTCGGGAGTCGACCCCGCGGGCAACACTTCGTCGAAGCCGTTGATTCCGATCTCGAGCGACCTGAGCGCTTTCTGGAGCGATTCCTTGAAGGTGCGCCCGATCCCCATCACCTCTCCGACCGACTTCATCTGGGTGCCGAGCAGATCTTCGGTCTGAGGAAACTTCTCGAAGGTGAAGCGCGGAATCTTGGTGATCACGTAGTCGATGGTGGGCTCGAAGGAGGCCGGCGTCTCGCGCGTGATGTCGTTGGGGATCTCGTCGAGCGTATAGCCGACTGCGAGCTTGGCCGCGATCTTCGCGATCGGGAATCCGGTGGCCTTGGAGGCGAGCGCCGAGGAGCGCGATACGCGCGGATTCATCTCGATGATGACCAGTTCGCCGTTCTCGGGATTGATTGCGAACTGGATGTTGCTTCCGCCCGTGTCGACGCCGATCTCCCGGATGATCTGCAGGGAGGCGTTGCGGAGGATCTGGTATTCCTTGTCGGTCAACGTCTGGGCCGGCGCCACGGTGATGGAGTCGCCCGTGTGGACGCCCATCGGGTCGAGGTTCTCGATCGAGCAGATGATGACGACGTTGTCCTTCAGGTCGCGCATCACCTCGAGCTCGAATTCTTTCCAGCCGATGACGGACTGTTCGATCAGGACGGTTCGCTTGGGCGAAGCATCGAGCGCCCAGCGGACGCCCTCTTCGTATTCTTCACGGTTGTAGGCGATGCCCGCGCCGGTGCCCCCGAGCGTGAACGACGGCCGGATGATGGCCGGGTAGCCGATCTGTCCGATGGCGGCAAGCGCCTCTTCGAGGGTCGTGATGTAGGAAGAGCGCGGAACCTTGAGCCCGAGCTTTTCCATCGCGATGCGGAACAGGTTTCGATCCTCGGCTTTCTGGATCGCCTCGAAGTTGGCGCCGATCAGCTCGACCCCGAACTTTTCGAGGACGCCCATCTCGTGCAGCGCGACCGCGATATTGAGACCCGTCTGCCCGCCGATGGTGGGAAGCAGCGCGTCGGGACGCTCCCGCTCGATGATCTTGGCGGCCATCTCGGGCGTGATGGGCTCGACGTAGGTCCGGTCGGCGAAGTCGGTGTCGGTCATGATCGTCGCCGGATTGCTGTTGACGAGGATGACCGTGTACCCCTCCTCCTTCAGCGACTTGCATGCCTGCGTCCCCGAGTAGTCGAATTCGCACGCCTGCCCGATGATGATGGGGCCGGAGCCGATGAGCATGATCTTCTGGATGTCAGTACGCTTTGGCAACTATAACTCCTGTATGAAGACGTTGTTGAGTCCGAGCCGCTCGGCTGCGTTCACGGCCCGTTCGTATTCCTCTTCGGTCAATTTCCGGTCGAATCCCGGTTTGTCGTGCGCCTTCCAGGCCGGAAAATATTGTCCCATCAGCGACAGCGGCATCTCGGGACCGAACGCTTCCCGGATGAACGACAGCACCGCTTCCGTCTCCTCGACCTGGCCCGGCAGTACGAGGTGCCTGATGAGCACGCCGCAGCGGGCTACACCGTCGTCGCCCGTCTCGAGCATGCCGACCTGACGGATCATCTCCCGGACCGCCACCTCGTTGTGACCCGCGTAATCCGCCGTTCCCGATGCCGCTTCCGCCAACCCCGCCGACCGGTACTTGATGTCGGGCAGGTAGATATCGACGACGCCATCGAGAAAAGCCAGCCCCTCGGGCGAATCGTACCCATTGGTGTTGTAGACCACCGGCAAGGTGAATCCGTTGTCCCGGGCGTGCGCCAGCGCGCCGATCAGGTGCGGAACGTTGGGCGTGGGGGTCACGAAGTTGACGTTGTGCGCCCCCTTTTTTTCGAGACCGATCAACCGGTCGCCCAGTTCCGCCGAGGTCATCTCCCGCCCGACCCCAAGCTTGCTGATCGGGAAGTTCTGGCAGAAAAAGCAGTCCATGTTGCAATTGCTGTAAAAGATCGTCCCGGACCCGCCGGTTCCGGAGATCGGCGGTTCCTCGCCGTGGTGGATCGATACGGCTGCGACCCTGGCCGAGACGCCCGCGCGGCAGAAGCCGAAACGCCCTTCGAGCCGGTTGGCGCCGCAGGCCCTCGGGCAAAGGATGCACGCGGCCAGCGACTCGTGCGCAACGCGGAAGCGTTCCCGCAATTCGGCCGCGTCAAGCACTTCCTGTGGCCCTCCCCTTCAGATCGCCTCTTCGCCCAGCAGGAAGCGGTGGAACCGGTCGAACAGGTAGCGCGAATCGTGCGGGCCCGGCGACGCTTCGGGGTGATATTGGACAGAGAAGCAGCGCATCGAGGGCACGGAGAATCCTTCGACCGTCCGGTCGTTCAGGTTGACGTGCGTGACCCTGGCGAGGTCGCCGAGCGTCGCGGCATCGACCGCGAAATTATGGTTCTGGCTGGTGATCTCGACCTTCCCGGTTGCGAGGTCCTTGACCGGCTGGTTGCCGCCGTGGTGCCCGAACTTGAGTTTGTAGGTCTTGGCTCCGAGCGCGAGCCCCATGATCTGGTGCCCCAGGCAGATGCCGAACATGGGAACCTTGCCGAGCAGGGATCGGACCGCATCGACCGTTCCCGGAACCCCTTCGGGAACGCCGGGCCCGTTGGAGAGAAAGACGCCGTCCGGGTTGTGGGCAAGGATGGAATCCGCAGAGGTCGATGCGGGAACGACCGTCACGTCGAAGCCGTGAGAGACGAGCATCCGCAAGATGTTCAGCTTGATCCCGCAATCGATCGCCACGATCCTTGGAACCCGGCTGAATCGCGCGTGATAGACGGATGCGGGCAGGTATCCCTTGTCGAGTTCCCAGTCGCCCGTTTCCCAATGGTGTACATGGTCGGTCGTCACTTCGCTGACCAGGTCGCGGCCCACGATCGACGGCATGGCCTTCGCCTTCGCGACCAGGCGGGCTTCGTCGAGATCCGCCGTGGAGATGACGCCCATCTGCGATCCCTTGTTCCGAAGGAGCCGCGTCAGCATCCGCGTATCGATGCCCGAGATCCCGCAGATGTGGAAGCGACGAAGATAGCCGTCGAGCGATTCGACGTGGCGCCAGCTCGAGGGCGTTCCCCACGCCTCCCGGACGATGAACCCCTCGACCCACGGCCTGGTGGACTCGACGTCCTCGGGGTTGATTCCCGTGTTCCCGATCTCGGGATAGGTCATCGTCACCATCTGCCCTTTGTAGGAGGGGTCGGTCAGCACTTCCTGGTAGCCCGACATCGAGGTGTTGAACACGATCTCCCCGCCCGACTCGCCTTCGTATCCGAAGCCCGTGCCGCGGAATACCGTCCCGTCGGCCAGAGCCAATATCGCCTTGCGTTCAGACATCAACCGAAACCCCCGTCATTTTCGAATAAGCGACGCGTCCCGCCCGGACGACGAGCGCGGCGCGGCCCTTCATCTTGCACCCCAGGAAAGGGCTGTTCTTCGATTTCGAGAAAACCTCTTCCTCTGTGAAATTCCACTCGATGTCGGGATCGACCAGCGTCACGTCGGCATCCGCGCCAGTGGAAAGGGAACCCTTGCCTGCGAGCCTGAGAATCCCCGCGGGATTCGTGCTGAGCAGCGCGACCAGTTTGGGCGGCGAAAGTTTTCCGTCGCGGACCAGCGCCAGGGTGAGCGGCAGCGCGGTCTGCAGCCCGATGATGCCGTTGGCCGCGTTGATGAATTCGCACCGTTTCACGTAATCCTCGTGGGGCGCGTGGTCGGTCGCGATCGCGTCGAGCGTTCCGTCGGCCAACCCCTCTATGATCGCGAGCCGGTCATCCTCGCCCCGAAGCGGAGGGTTCATCTTGGCGTGCGTGTCGTATCCCTCGATCGCGGCGTCGGTGAGCGTAAAGTAGTGCGGCGCGCTTTCGCCCGTGACGCGCAGTCCCGACCTCTTGGCCATCCGCAGGAGACCGACGCCCATCCGGGTGCTGATGTGCTGGAGGTGAAGCCTCCCCCCCGTCAATTTCGCGAGCAGGATGTCCCGTGCGATGGCGACCTCTTCGGCCTCGGCGGGAATTCCCGGGATGCCGAGCCGGAGCGCAGTGTCGCCTTCGTTGGCGGCCCCGTTCTCGCACAGCGCGTGGTCCTCGCTGTGGGCCAGGATCAGGTAGTCGAAACCCTTTGCGTATTCGAGCGCACGCCGCATCATCAAAGCGTTCTCGATCGGCTTGCCGTCGTCTGAAAACGCGACCGCCCCGGCCTCGGCCATTTCGGTGAAATTGACCATCTCCTTGCCGTCAAGCCCGCGCGTAACCGCGGCGACCGGAAACACGTCGGCGGAACCGGTCTCGCGCGTGCGGTCGAGGATGCCTCGCGTGACGTCGGGGATATCGTTGACGGGGTTCGTGTTGGCCATGCAAACCACGGATGTGAAACCTCCGGCGATCGCGGCGGCCGTGCCGGTCCGGATGTCTTCCTTCCACTCGAATCCCGGGTCGCGCAGGTGGACGTGCATGTCGACCAGTCCGGGAACGACCCACTTTCCGGCCGCATCGATCACCTGTCCGTCGAAATTAGACGGTTCGGAGCCGGCCGGGAAGAATCCGGAAACCGTGTCGCCGTCGACCACGATGCTGCCGATCTCGTCTCTATTGTTGGCGGGATCGATCACCCGCCCTCCTTTAATGAGCAGCATGGCTTCCTCCCGCCAGAAGATAGAGCAGAGCCATCCGGACCGCGACGCCCGAGGCGACCTGGTCGAGGACGGCGGACCTTGCGCAATCGGCCAGTTCGTCGGACAGTTCGACGCCGCGGTTGATCGGGCCCGGATGCATGATGATGGCGTCTTCCTTGGCCAGCGAAAAGATGGCGCGGTTGAGACCGAAGTTTCGCGAATATTCCCGGATCGACGGGAACCATGGACTTTTTGTCCGCTCGGACTGGATCCGCAGCATCATCACGACATCGGCATCCTTGACCGCCTCCCGCATGTTCCAGGTCACGCGGGCGCCGCTCTTTTCGAGAGCCTTGGGAACCATCGTCGCGGGACCGCAAAGCCAAAGTTTCGCACCCATCCGGCCTAGCGAGTGCAGGTCGGAGCCGACCACCCGGCTGTGCAGGATGTCGCCGACGATCGCGATCTTCAATCCCGCGATCTTCCCCTTGGCCTTGAGGATCGTGTACAGGTCGAGAAGTCCCTGCGACGGGTGTTCGTTGGCGCCGTCTCCGGCGTTGATGACCGAGCAGCCGACGTGCTCCGACAGGAAGCGCGCGGCACCCGACGCCGAATGGCGGACGACCAGCACGCTGGGCTTCATCGCCTCGATGTTGCGCGCGGTGTCGAGCAGCGTCTCGCCCTTGGTCGTACTCGAGGAAGAGGAGGTGAAGTTGACGACATCCGCCGAAAGACGCTTGCCCGCGATCTCAAACGAGGTGCGGGTGCGGGTACTCGACTCGAAGAACAGGTTGACGACGGTCTTGCCGCGCAGCGCGGGCACCTTCTTGATGTCCCGTGTCAGCACCTCTTCCATCGAGCGCGCCGTGTCGACCACGAATTCCATCTCTTCGGGGCTGAAATCGGACAGGCCCAGGACATGCCTCCGTCTCCATTCCATCACGGTCATTCCCCTTTCGCCAGAACCATTTGATTCAGCTCGACGCACCACTGCGACCGGTCGCCTTCGACCCGGACGTCGACGGTTTCTTCCCACGAGGTGGGTACGTTGCGCCCGACATAATCGGCGCGGATGGGCAGCTCCCGGTGGCCCCGATCGATCAGGACAGCCAGCTGGATCGCACGCGGACGCCCGAGATCGATCAGCGCGTCCATCGCTGCCCGGATCGTGCGTCCCGTGAACAGGACGTCGTCCACGAGCACCACCTTCCGCTCGTCGATCGAGAAGGGAATCTCGGTCCGCTTGAGCTGCGGCTGGAAGACCGTTTTCGAGAGGTCGTCCCGGTAAAGGGTGATGTCGACGTAGCCGGCCGGGACATCGACCCCCTCGATCTCCCGAATCTTCTCGCGGATCGCCTGGGACAACGGAACCCCGCCCGAGCAGACGCCGACGAGGACGATGTCCTCGGCGCCCCGGTTCCGTTCGATGATCTCGTGCGTCAGTCGCGAAAGAACCCGCTC
>JANXPS010000187.1 GCA_025357175.1 Deltaproteobacteria bacterium
CGCGCAACCTGGCGACGGTCCGCCTTCTGAGCGAGATCGGCGTCGATTCCGCGCTCGGCATGGCCCACGCCCTCGGCATCGAGTCCCCGATCGAGCGAAACCTTTCGATCGCGTTGGGGTCGGCGAGCGTTTCCCCGATCGAACTTTGCAACGCCTACGCGACGTTCGCCGCCCTCGGCGAAAGGGCCACGCCCTACTTCATCCGGGAGGTCCGCGACGGGGCGGGCAACGTGCTCGAAAAAGCCGAACCCAGGATCGTCCGCACCGTTTCGCCCGAAACCGCCTACCTTGCCGTCCGCCTGATGCAGGAAGTCGTCCGAAGCGGAACGGCCGCCTCCGCCCGCGGCCTCGGCCCCGACATCGCGGGCAAGACCGGCACCACCAACGACACGAACGACGCCTGGTTCGTCGGCTTCTCCCCGGACATCGCGGCGGCGGTCTGGGTCGGTTTCGACACGCCGAAGCCGCTCGGGCACGGTTCCGCGGCTTCCATCGCGCTTCCGATCTGGATCCGCTACATGGGGAGGGCGCTCGGCGTGGCCCCGTCCCACGAATTCCCGGTTCCGCCGGGCATCACGTTCGCGCATTTCGATCCGGCCACGGGCAAGATCCTGCCGTCGGGCTCTACCGAAGGGGTCTTGCTGCCGTTCAAGCTGGGAACGGTGCCCGAACCGGGCACCGGAGGGACAGGCGCCGGCGCCGCCCCATCGAAGCCGGGGCAGGCCGACGACCTGCTTTAGGTTAGTGCAATACTAGCGGGCGAAAGCCTTCGGGAAGCGACGCACCGTCTTCTTTCGTTCCCGATACTCGCCGACGAGGTCCATGAAGATTTCCAGCTCGTGCCGACGGTCCGCGCCGGATCCGTCGAAATAGAACACCCGGATCGGCAGGCCGTCGATCACCCGTGAAACGCGCGGGTAGATCGCCTCGGCCACGATTCCGTTCATGCAGGAAAACGGGTTGATGTCGAGGACGCCGTCGACGCCCTTGGCCTGCAGGTAGATCGCCTTCCCCACCGACAGCATCATCTCGCCCAGGACCCCTTCGGGGGGAAGGTAGGGCCTCGCCAGTTCCATGATCTCGCGGATGTCGTGCGCTTCCTCGTACCCGGCGAAATCGTCCTCGAACGCGGACAGGAAGGCGTCCTCGTCGCGACGCTGCAGGTGCCACTTGATCCGGGCCCCGAAATTCTCCTTCGAAAAACGCTTGCGGTACCGGTCGAGCAACTGTAGCTGCGCGGCGTTGGTGTACCACACCCACTCGGAGACGTCGGACATCCAGCATTCGCCGCCCGTCTCCTCGACCTTGCGAACCACGTCGTCGTTGCTGAACTTGTTGAGCCGGCAGAAGATCTCGCCGACGATCCCGATCAGCGGGCGGGGCTCGGAGTAGTCGGCGGGAACCGCGTGGATCAGCGCCCGCGCCTGCCTCAGCGCATCGGTGATCCGGGCCACCTTGGCGCGGGCCCCGTCGCCGGGGTGCCCGACCGCGGCGCTGAGCAGTTCGACTCCCTTGTCGAAGGCGACGTCCGTGCCCCCCTTCTCGGTTTCGTAGGGGCGGACCCTGAACAGCAGTTTCCGAAGCATGTCCGACGCCACGATGCCGCGCCAGGCGGTGCGGATCAACCGCTGCCCGTGATCGCCGATGCCCGCGTAACCGTCCTCGTTGGTGGGCGAGATGAACAGGACGTCGCCGTATCCCATCTCGGCGAACACCATCTTCATATACGGCCCGTACATGCCGAACCGGCACGGGCCGTCCGACTTGGGCATGAAAAACGCCATTTTCTCGGGGGCGATCTCGCCGCCGACCAGAAGCTTGAGCGCGTCTCCCAACGTCATCTTGAGCGGCAGGCATTCCTCACCGGAGGAAAAACGACCGCCCATCGCGAGCGTTTCCGCGTCGGACGGCGGCATCGGCCGTGCCTCGATCCCGACCGAACGGAACGCGGCGGCGGTCACCATGGCTCCCGCCTCGGTCATGGACGGGAAATAGACCGTGCGCCCCTTCAAAGGATTGTCGCTCAATTTCCGGCCCACCAACGGAGCACCCCCTTGCTGTCGAGATAAGCCTCGCACCGGGTCATGTAGCCGGCGTCGTTCCCGTGCCCGTCGAACTGGAGCGCGAGGTGGGGCGACTCGGAGGCGGGCGAGATGAAGTGGCGGACGAACGAATCGGGCCCGCACTTGAAGTTGGTCACATAGACGACATGGAACCGGCTGCGTCCCCGGCACCAGCGCGCGGCGGCGATCAGTTTGCGGCCGTAGTTCCAGAACATGTTGTCGTTGACGTCGCGGATATCGAGGTCGTCGATCGGCAGGAAGTCGATCGGCAGAACGTTGACGCCGTACCGGCTGCGAAGCTTGGCGGGAACGTCGAGGTTGATGTCGCGGTCATAGAGGTTGTAGGGGCGTCCGAGCAGCACGACGGTGTGGGCGTCGGCAGCCTCGATGGCCTTGATCGCCTCGGCGCCCTTCTCTTCGAGGAAGCGCGAGAATCCGGCCTGCGCGGCGCGACCCAGGCGGATCCCTTCCCGGATCAGCTTCCGGGGAACGCCCAGCGGTCCCAGAACAGCCAGGAGGTCGTCGACCTGGTGCTTTTCGGAATCGCGGAAGCGCATGGTCGGCGCGAGCAGCTTGCGTCCCAGTTCGTCTTCCCACTGCGGGACCGAAGCGATCACGAAGGGGAGCGTCTGGCCCCAGGGGCAGAAGTGGGACTCGGTGTGGGTGTGATCGGTCTCGGCGTTGATCACGTTGGGGATGAACAGGTAATCGACGCCGTCGCGCAGCAGTGCGGCCACGTGGCCGTGGGCCACCTGGATCGGGTAGCACGGCTCGGCTACGGTGCGCTCGAATCCCTCGCGGGCGATCGAACGGTCGGTTCGCGCACTGACCTTGACGCCGAATCCGCAATGCTCGAAAAATGCCTTCCAGTAGGGGAAGTGTTCGAAGAAATACATCGCCCGGGGAAAGCCGACCGTGCCGCGCGACCCCGGCCTGAATTCGTCGGCCAGCGCGTCGATGCGCGCGTTGCGCAGCGCGGGGAGGTCTTCGATGACGGGCTTCATGCCGGTCTCGACGGCCTTGCGGTAGCGGTCTGAGCACTTGTCGCCCCAATAGCTATTGACGCCCTCGATGCGGATTTCCTGCATGTCGCAGTAGTTGCTGCACCCCTTGCAGACGAATTCGCGCCGCTTGTATTCGACCTGGGACAGATCGAAGCCGCGGAAGCGCGTCGGTTCGCCGGTGGCCTTCGCCTTGTCGCGGGCGAGCAGCGCCATGCCGATCGCCCCGATCACGCCGTTGTAGGGCGGCACGATGACCTGCTTGCCCAGCACCATCGAGAAGGCGGCGGCGACTGCGTCGTTGTAGGCGGTCCCGCCCTGGAAGTAGATCACGTCGCCGATCTTCCGGCCGCGCACGACGCGGTTGAGATAATTGAGGGCGACCGAGTATGCCAGCCCCGCGATGATGTCGGCCTTGGCCGCCCCCCGATGCATGAAACTGTTGACATCCTGCTCCATGAAGACGGTGCACCGCTCGCCCATCCGGAGCGGCGCGGTCGAGGACAGCGCCAGGGCGGCGAATTCGCCCTTGATCTGAACACCCAGCCGCTCGGCCTGCTCCTCGAGGAAGGAGCCGGTGCCCGCCGCGCAGGCGTCGTTCATCGCGAAATCGGTGACCACGCCGTTTTCGAGGCCGATGTACTTCGCGTCCTGTCCGCCGATTTCGA
>JANXPS010000189.1 GCA_025357175.1 Deltaproteobacteria bacterium
CAGCGGGTCGCAGCCGGCCCAACCCGAAACCATCGCGAACTGTCCCGGGACGAACTGGACGGGTTCCGGCAGGACGACTTCCATCTTGTAGAAGATCGACCCGTGCCCCTCGTTGCGAACGATCGTCCCGTGCCTGAAGCCCATCTGGCTACTTTGCATCCCGCTCCCGAATCTCACGCGACAGGAGAATCGCATCCTCGCCGGTGTCTGTGTAATAGCCTTTACGGATGCCCATGAAGACGAAATCGTGCCCGCGATAGAGCCGGATGGCATCCTCGTTGCCGGCCCGGACCTCGAGGTGGATCCGGTCGGCCCCGCACCGCGCGCCTCGCCGGATGCACTCTTCAAGCAGGCCGCAGGCGACGCCGCGCCCGCGAAAGCGCGGATCGACGGCGATGTTCAGCAGGTGCGCCTCTCCCGCGATGCACCAGCACACCGCGTATCCGGCCACACCTCCGCCTTCGACCGGTTGCGCGACGATCGCATCGGAGTAGTCCCGCCCGAGTTCTTCCTCGAACATGCCCCGGGACCATGGTGTGGGAAAAGAACAGCTCTCGATCGCCAGGATGGCGTCGAGGTCTCCGGAAACCATGTCACGAACCACAAGTTTCAGCGGATGCCCCTGTGCGGCGCATTCGCCCAGCGCGTTGGGAATGGGGCGGCCGGGTCCTTTAAGCGACCAGCACGGCGCAGGCGACCACCGTCGTGTACTCGTCCTTGACGATCGCCGACTGGGTGATGTTGAAGGTCTTGTAGATCTTGTCGCTGATCTTCCAGACTTCCTTCTTTTCGTCCCAGCTCTTGTCCTCGTCGAAGTCGATGCCGAGGGTCGAGGCGAGCATGGCGGCCGCGAGATCCTCGGCGTAGTCTCCGGCGACCTTTTCGGTCTGGCCGAACGCATGGTGCTCACTCAGGTAGCCGTAGGTGGCCTTGTCGGAAGGCAGGGCGCAACCGACCGATGAGGCGACCATGCGGCGCGGTTCATCGCTGCTGCACCGGCTCATGACGACGAAGACAACCTCGCCGGGCGAAAGGATCTTGAGCCCCTCTTCGCGCTTGATGATCTTGGCCTTGGGCGGAAAGATGCTGGACACCTGGACCAGGTTATATTTTTCGATTCCGGCATCCCGGAGCGCAAGTTCGAACGACGTCAGCGATTCGCGGTGGCGGCCGACGCCTTTTGTGAAAAATACTCGAGTGGGAACGAACATCGAATGAACTCCTTTACGCGTCGGGGGGACTCTATTTTTCCTCGCGCTCGGCGAGAATCCAGCCCATGAGCCGGTAGGCCAGCCGGGCGGCCATGTATTCGGGGGCGACCATGCCCGCGATGGGAGCCAGTTCCATGAGGTCGCAGCCAACGACGTTGCAACCGCTCTGCATCACGTCGCGCAGGATGTCGATCGCTTCGTACCAGGTCAGTCCCCCCGGTTCGGGGGTTCCGACGGCCGGCATGATGCCCGGGTCGAATACGTCGAGGTCGATCGAGATGTAGACGTTGCCCTTGAGGTTTCCGACGATGCCCTTGGTCACTTCGGCGAGATTGTCGCGCACTTCGCCTGCGTAGAAGGTTTTGACCGCGTCGGTCTTGCGGAGGTAGCGGTCTTCCTCCTCGGACATGCTGCGGATGCCGACCTGGATCAGGCCCGCGCCCGCATCGACGATGCGGCGGGCGACGCAGGCGTGGTTGAGCTTGCTGCCGAGATATTCGTCGCGCAGGTCCGCGTGGGCGTCGAAGTAGATCACGGTGAGATCTTCGTACTTCTTGCGCAGCGCCGTGATCGCCCCGATGGTGCCGGTGTGCTCGCCGCCCAGCAGGATCGGAAACTTGCCCGCCTTGACGGTGGCCGTGACCCTTTTCTCGACCTCGGCCAGCGTGGCTTCGGCACCTGTCGTGTCGTGCGCGATATCGGCCGCCGTGAAGATGCCCTCCCGGTAGGGTGCAAGTTTGGTTTCCTCGTCGAACAGCTCCATGTGCTGGGAAGCATCGAGAATGGCCCTGGGACCGTTGCGCGTTCCGGATACGTAACTCGCGGTGAGGTCGACCGGGAAAGGAATGATTGCGAAGGACGCGTCGTCCCACAACGTGTACTTCTCTGGGATTCCGCCGAAACTGACGGCATAGGGCTTCACGGAAGTTGTCCTCCTGGTTCTGGATGCGTTTTCCTGTGCGCTGATTTTATCCTGACGGCCACGCGATAGACAATAAAATAGGCCAGCCCGGCCGCCACCAGGCCGACCAGCGTCGTCCCGAGGAGGAGCGGTGCGATCATCGGCTTCGCGGTCGTCAGGATCGACTTGAATTCCCATGAGGTGAAGCGGACGTCCCTGACCCGAACGCCGAGAATCTTACCGCCGACCCAGGTGCAGCCGTAGAAGACGAACGGCATCGTGTACGGGTTGTTGACCCACGCCCCCGCCGCGGCGGCCACCTTGCTCCACCGGAACAGGAATGCCAGAAGCAGCGCCCCCGCCGTATGAAAGAAGAGGAACGGCGTGAAGCTCATGAACACCCCTACGGCGAAACCGCCGGCGATGGCGTGTTCCTCGGCCTCGGCGTGGATCGCTTCGACCAGCTTGCGCCTGATCCGTGCGACAGGGATCATTCGTGAAACCGGAGATCGCGCATCAGCAGGCGAATCGACCGGTTGCCGCGGAAGAGTGAAAGCTGGGGGGTAAAGAGCAGATCCACCAGCGCGCCGGGAGAGACCCGGGCGGCCGACCGGTTGAATGCGGACACTTCGAAGCGGCAACCGTTGCTTTCGACTTCGAAGTTCATGTGCCGGCCGTCGGGGCCGAACGGCCGTATGCGGTTCACCCGGAGGCGGTCGGCCCGGAGCACAGGCTCGCGGTTTCCCATGCCGAAAGGCCGCAACCGGTCCCACTCGTCGATCAATCCGAAAGTCACGTCGGAAAGGCGGACCTCGGCATCGACTTCGATCGGTGGAGCGGCGGCCCCGCCGGAAGCGGCGGCGAGGGCGGCGGCCGACAGCCCCTCGCGCAAAGCCGGGAGATTGACGACGGGAAGCGAGATGCCGGCCGCCTGGCTGTGCCCCCCATAGCGTGTCAGGAGAGGCGCAAGGCCGTCGAGCGCATCGACGATCGGGAACCCCGGGACGCTTCGGCAGGAGCCGGTCGCCTGGCTCCCGTCGATGCTCAGCAGCACTACGGGGCGGAAATAGCGGTCGACGATCTTGGAGGCCACGATTCCGAGAACGCCCAGATGCCAGTTCGGGTCGGCTAGCACGATTGCGCCCACGTCGTCCCCGACTCCGGAGCCTTCGGCCAGCCGTGCCTCGACCTCTTTCAGAATCCGTTCCTCTTCCTTTTGCCGCCGGATGTTTTCGGCCTGAAGTTCCTGGGCGAGCCGGGACGCCTCGGACAGGTCTGCGGTCACCAGCAATGCCGCGCTCCGGTTCGAATCTCCGAGTCTTCCGGCCGCGTTGAGCCTGGGGGCGAGACGAAAACCCAGATCGGTTTCGTTGACCGAATCGGCCTGGATATTGGAAAGCATCATCAGGGCGGCGATCCCCGGACGGGGATTTCTGCGGATCTCGGCAAGGCCCGATCGGACCATTATCCGATTGTCTCCCAGCAGCGGCACCATGTCGGCGACCGTGCCGAGCGCCACAAGATCAAGGTAGCGGGCCAGGTCGGGCTCGGGCAACGATTCGAACACGCCCGCCTCGCGCAGCACGCGCCGGATGCCGTATAGCAGCATGAAAACGACGCCGACACCCGCCAGTTCCTTGCCCGGATAGCCGCAGTCGACCTGTTTCGGGTTGACGATCACATATGCGGGGGGGAGTTCGGAACCGGGAAGATGGTGGTCGGTGACGATCACGTCCATCCCGTTCGACGCGGCCTCGCGGATGGCGGAAATGTCGGAGATGCCGCAGTCGACGGTCACGACCAGCCGGCACCCTTCGGCGGCGCCGGGGGCGAGGTGCTCGGCCTTCAGCCCGTATCCGTCGACGATCCGGTGGTTCTGATGGATCCGGACGGGCAGATCGGGAAAGAGATCCCTCAGAAACAGGTAAAGCACCGCCGCCCCGGTTGCCCCGTCGACGTCGTAATCGGCATAAATGAGAAGCGGTTCGCGGCGAATCACCGCCCCGGCGATCCGCCGGGCGGCCTTGTCGAGCCCCAGCATCTCGAACGGGACGGAAAGTTCGGTGAGCCCGTCGGCCAGGAAATGATCGACGGCGTTCGGGTCGGTCAGGCCCCTGTTGGCGAGAACGCGCGAGGAGGTGGGAGAAAGGCCGGTTCTGCGGGCGATCTCCCGGATGACGGCTTCATCCGGGGATCGCAGAAACCACTGCCGCTGGAACCGGCCATTCAAAACCTAGCCCTTGACCTCGGCCTTGCCCTCTCCCTTGAGCATCGCGACGACGGGGCTCGCGACGAAGATGGAGGAATAGGTGCCGATCACGACGCCGATCGTCAACGCGAGCGCGAAGTCCTTGAGGACGACGCCGCCGAAAAAGAGGAGCGCGAGGCAGGTGATGAAGACGGTGAGCGAGGTGACGATCGTGCGGCTGAGCACCTCGTTGACGCTGAAGTTGATGGTGTCGTAGAAGTTGCCCTTCTTGCGCAGCCGAATGTTCTCGCGAATCCGGTCGAATACGACGACCGTGTCGGTCAGCGAGTACCCGCCGATGGTCAGGAGCGCGGTGATGAAGAGCAGGTCCATTTCACGCCCGAGCAGGTAGAAGATGGCGATCATGGCGGCGATGTCGTGGAACGTCGCGATGGCCGCGCCGACACCGAACTTGAACTCGAAGCGGTAGGCCAGGTAGCCGATGATGGCCAGCGCCGAGACGAGCATGGCGAGCAGCGCGTCGCTGCGCAGCTTCCGGCCGACCGCGGGGCCGATCTCGGCGACGCTTTCGACCGAGGGCTGGTTGTCGGGAATGCCGCTCTTGAGCGCGTTGACAACCGACGTGGCGACCATCTTTTCTTCCTTGCCCTTGGCGGCAACCTTGACCAGCAGGATGTTTTCGCCTTCGACCCACTGCAGCCCCGCGTGGCCGAGCCCCGCCTGGCCGAGGACGGTGCGCGCCTTCTCGAGATCGATGGGCGCTTTGAACTTGAGTTGCAGCGACGTACCGCCAGCCAGGTCGATGCCGAGGTTTGCCTGCCCCCGGGAGATCTGGACGAGTGCGACGATGCAAAGAAGGAGCAGGAGGCCGGAAAAGCCGAACGCGATCCGGCGCAGCCCCATGAAGTCGATTTTCGTACCCTTGATTAGTTCGATCATGCCGCGGTATCCCCTGTCTCTCGCCTTAGATGCTGAGGGCCTGCATCGGCCGCTTGGCGTTGATGTAGTCGAATACGACCTTGGTGCAGACGAGCGCCGTGAACAGGTTGATCGCGACGCCCATGGAGAGCGTCACGGCAAACCCCTTGATGGGCCCCGTGCCGAACTGGAACAGGATCATCGCCGTGATCAGCGTGGTGACGTGCGAGTCGACGACGGTCCAGAAGGCCTTGTCGTACCCTGCGTCGATCGCCGCCCGTACGGCCTTTCCGCCGCGCAGCTCTTCCCGGATGCGCTCGAAGATGAGGACGTTCGAGTCGACCGCCATGCCGATGGCGAGGATGATGCCCGCGATGCCCGGCAGCGTCATCGTGGCCTCGAGCACCGCCATGCCGGACAGGAGGAACAGGATGTTGAACACGAGGGCGAAATCGGCGACCAGCCCCGCGAACTTGTAGTAGAAGGCCATGAACAGCACGACCAGGATGGCGCCGATGAGCGCGGCCCGGACGCCCTTGCGGATCGAGTCGGCCCCGAGCGACGGCCCGACCGAGATGTTCTGGATCACCTTGACGGGAGCGGGAAGCGAGCCGGCCCGGAGGACGATCGCCAGGTCGGTGGCCTGCTCGGCGTTGAAGCTGCCGGTGATCTGGGCGTCTCCGCCCGAGATGCGTTCGTTGATCACGGGCGCGCTGTAGATCGTGTCGTCTAGGACGATCGCGAGCTTTTTCTTGACGTTCTCGGCGGTGATCCGGTCGAACACCTTGGTGCCCTGCGGGTTGAAGGACAGGGAGACGTAGGTGCCCGCGCCGCCCTTGGCCCCGAAGCTGACCTTGGCGCTCTTGATCGTGTCGCCGGTGAGCAGCGCCCGTTTCTTGACGACCATGGGGGTCTTGGTGACCCGGCCGGTCGCGGGATCGACCTGCTTCTCGTACAGAAGCTGGTCGTCCTCGGGGATGATCCCCTTCATCGCATCCTCGACGCTGGCGCCGTCGTCGACGATCTTGAACTCAAGCAGCGCCGTCTTGCCGACCAGCTCGATGGCGCGCTGCTGGTCCTTGACGCCCGGAAGCTGGACGACGATGTGGTTTTCACCCTCGGCGACGATCTGCGGCTCGCGAACGCCGAACTGGTCGATCCGGTTGCGGATCGTCTCGACGCCCTGGCTGACCGCGTTCGCGCGGATGTTGTCGACCTCGGCCTTTTTCATGCGGCCGGTGATCGTGGCAGCGTCGGCGGTCGCCGTGCCGACGGTGAGGTCGAGCGACGGCATCTCCTCCTTGAGGAGGCCGAGCGCCTTGTCGGCGAAGTCACCCGGCGGGAGCTTGAGCGAGAAGGCGTCGATGCCCGACTTCTCCCACCCGAGCACGGGGATGCCCTTGTCGCGCAGCAGGGCGCGGGAGTCGTCGGCGTAACGCGCCGCCGTGTTCTCGATCGCCTTGTCGATCTCGACGGACAACCGCAGGAACACGCCGCCCTGAAGGTCGAGCCCGAGGTGAATCTTGGGCATCCTGTCCTGCAGCGTTCCCGGCTTCGTTTCGATCAGGCTGGGCAGTACCAGCACGATGGAGACCGCCGTCAGAACGGCGATCAGCGTGGCTCGCCACGTGATGCTTTTCCACATGTCGGGTGTTGCTCCTTTCGGTGCCTATTATTCCTTGTCCTGGGCCGGGCCGGCGATGGCGTTGCGGGCGACCTTGACCCGGATCTTGTCGGCGATCTCGAGCGTGACGGCCTGCTCGGTAAGTCCCGTGATCTTCCCGTAAAGCCCGCCGGTCGTGATGACCCGGTCGTCGACCTTGAGCGCCTTGAGAAATTCCTGGAGTTTCTTGGCCTGTTTCTGCTGGGGACGGATCAGCAGGAAATAGAAGATGACGAACATGAGCAGAAGAGGCGCCAGCTGGGCGAGCCCGCCCAATCCGCCGGGCGATGCGCCGCCGCTGCCACTTGCTCCCATTGCGTATGCCACACCTGTGAAGAGCATCATGACGGGAAAACCTCCGGGGATTTTGCTATCGGTTGTCGCAAACGAGCGATTCTTTCACAAATTGCCCCAGATTTCCACGTCCAATTGCTTCGCGGATGCGCGCCATCCAGGTGGCGTAGTAATGAAGATTGTGCACCGTGAGCAGCACGGAGGAGAGCACCTCGTTCTGCAGGTACAGGTGGCGCAGGTAGGCGCGGGAGAAGGTGCGGCAGGTGTGGCAGTCGCACGCCGCGTCGAGGGGGGCCGGATCGTCGGCATATTGCGCCTGCTTGATCGTGACCATGCCGCCCGAAGTGAACAGCGTGCCGTTTCGGGCGTTGCGGGTCGGCATGACGCAGTCGAACATGTCTATGCCGCGCGAGACCGCGTGGAGAATGTCCTGCGGCGTCCCCACGCCCATCAGGTAGCGCGGCCTGGCCTCGGGCAGGAGCGGGGCCGTGACGGCGACCGTCTCCCACTGGAGATCTTTCCCCTCGCCGACGCTCACCCCGCCGATCGCGTAGCCCGGGAAATCGAGCTCGACCAGCTCGCCGGCGCTTCGGGCGCGCAGGTCTGGGTGCATCCCCCCCTGGACAATCGCGAAGATGCCGCCCTCTTCCCGCCGGGAGGCATCGCGGCAGCGCCTGGCCCAGTCGGTCGTGCGGCGGACCGCCTCCTCGACCTCCTTCCGCTCGGCCGGAAACGCCACGCACTCGTCGAACGCCATCCGGATGTCCGACCCCAGCGCCTCCTGGATCTCGATCGCCAGCTCGGGCGTCAGCGAGTGAAGCGATCCGTCGATGTGAGATCGGAAGGTGACCCCCTCTTCCTTCACCTTGCGCAGGGTCGCCAGAGAGAACACCTGGAAGCCGCCGCTGTCCGTCAGGATGCTGCGGTCCCATCCCATGAACCGGTGCAGCCCGCCGAGCCGCTTGATCCGCTCGTGGCCGGGGCGAAGATACAGGTGGTACGTATTGGACAGGATGCAGCCGAATCCGCTCGCCTTGAGCTGTTCGGGCAGCATCGCCTTGACGGTCGCCGACGTCCCGACCGGCATGAAGGCCGGCGTCTCGAACGAGCCGTGCTCGGTCGTGACCACTCCGGTTCGCGCGGCGGTTTCGGGGCAACTCCCGGTTATCCGAAAACCGATGGTCAAACGGCTCCTCCATCCTTGCTGTGATTTCCGGACAAGATACCACCGATCAGGCCGTCAACCTTCCGGACGTAGCCGTCGGCGTCGAACTTGCGCAGGAGGCCGGCGGCGTTCATGCAACGGATCAGGCCGAAGACCGGCCGCTCGGCCCATGGGCGGTCGTGCTTGCCGAAGCACCAGGCCACGCCGGCGAACCCGTTCGGATCGCGCCCGTCGAGTCCGTACCGGTTGTTCAGGCAAAGGGCGGTGCGGAACGCCTCCTGCGGCGAGGCGGACCACTCGAGGATTTTCTTTCCCCAGTACATCCGCATGTAGCCGTGCATCCCGCCGGTGCCCGCAATTTCCCGCTGCGCGGCGTTCCAGTAGGGATCGTGCGTTTCGGCCGCCTCGAACTGCGCCCGGGAATAGACGTATTCACGCGGATCGTTCGCGTGGCTCCCGAGCGTCGTGCGGCACCAGGCGGGCAATCCTTCGTAGCTATCGTACCGGTCGTTGCCGAGGACGTAGTTCATGGCCAGTTCGCGGCGGACGATCAGCTGTTCCAGGAACGGTTCCCGACCCGGGCTGTCGACCTCCTTGAGACGCAATGCGATGGTCAGCGGCGATATCTGGCCGAAATGCAGGTAGGGGGAAAGTCCCGAGGTCCCGTCGAGCGTCGGGTCGTTCCGGTCGCGGTCGTAGCGGTCGATCTTGCGGGTGGCGAACTCGTCGAGCAGCGTAAGCGCCGCCGCGGATCCGCCGCGGATCGAGGGAGCCGGACCGACGGTATGGTCGATGTGCGCATGAAGGGCTCGCATGACGGCATCCCGGTCCGCGAGATCGGGCAGGTCGAGCCCCGGATTCAACGAGTCTTTTTCGATCGGGACGGATTCGAGCGGGACGAGAAAGCGGTCGATCAGGCGGAGAATCCGGGGGCGCAGCACGGCTGCGGAATAAGCCTCCTTTTCGCAAGCCGTCTCGACCGGCACGACGACGTTCGATTCGACCTGGACCAGAGGAACATCCAGCCTGCGCGCCGCTTCGGCCCGCCACCTCCTCTCGACCCGCAGGTAGCCGCAGTCGGTCACGACGAGGCAAGCGCGCTCGGCCGCGTCGATCACCGTTTCACCCGGGTCGCCCGCGAGAACGACCATCCGGATGCCGCGAAACGAAAGAGCCGCGCGCGTCTCCGCGATTCCTTCGACCATGAACGCGTAATGTCGGAGGTTGGCCTCCGGAAAATGGGCGGTCACGCCGAAGAAGACGACGAGCGGCCTGCCGAGCTCGTTCGCCTGCGCCGCGGCGTATTCGAGCGCGTGGTTGTCTTCCGCCCGCTGCGACGCCTGCATCCAGTAGAGGACGAAGTCGCCTTCCCGGCGGACAGGCTTCCCGTTCAGGTGCTGGATGCGTTCCGGCTGGATCATCGCGCGGCCCTCCACGCCCGATCATAACGCATTGCAGGGGCTTTACTCTTGCTGAGACGGCCCTAGGCTCCCCGGCCAGTAGGAGTCCTGGGGCTCCACCTACGTAAGGCTGGGTCGGCCGATAGCTCTCCAGCTAGCGCCACGCGGGGGCTCCCTTCCCGGAGGACGTCTTGCTCATCCATCCATGGGTTCGCTGCGCCTCCATACCCCTCGCAGCGCCATCCCTGGCGCTTAAACCTGCTCGGGGCACAGGCCTCCGTCCAGGGACCCCCGCTTAGGCGTACGCCGGAGAGCGTGAGCCCTCCATTTACGACACTCCAAACCGCAGAGGCGAAGCGGGACGGGTAACGGCGACGACCCCCACTCGCGTGGCGCTAGCCGGGGAGCATTGGGCCGAGACGCAAAGCGAACCAGGGCGGGAGGTCGTCCCCCCGCCCCGTGGTTTCCGGCGTTACGTTTACCGCTGCTGGAGCGTTTCGTACGCCTTGTACTTGATCGACTTCTGGGCCGCCCGGGCGGCGGGCGCGTTCATGTCCTTCATGGCGTCGAGACTCCGGCCGTATTCCCCGGCCTGCTCCATTGATGCTGCGACGGCGGGCGACGGCGGAGTCTGGAAGAGCACCAGCGGCAATCCCTGGAACGGGACGGCCGGATGGACGCAGGAGTTCATCGATCAATCCAACAACGGGAAATTTGCGGCGAACCGCGTAGGAGCCACCACCACGTTTCTGCTGACGCTCAATCAGGCCACCACCTGTAACACGCAACCCGTGAGTGGAATTCTGCTGAAGTCGACCGACGGAGCGGCGTGGACAGAGCTGACCGCGGCGCGCGGGTTCTGCGCCGGACAGTGTTTTTACAATCTGCCCGTGGGCATCGATCCGGTTACGGCCAACAATATTTATATTGGCGGGCAGGCGGGCAATCTGGTGGGAGCGTGCGGCAGCAGCATTATTGGCAAATCGAGCGATGGAGGAACTACTTTCGCCGCCAGCCAGAATTTTCTCCATGCGGATTCTCACGCGATCGCCATCCTCAACAGCACTCCCTCGATTCTTTATGCGGGCAATGACGGAGGCATCTTCAAATCCGCGGATGGCGGAGCCAACTGGGCCAGCCTGAATACGGCGGGCTTCAGCGCCACACAGTTCGAGAGCATGGCTGTCCATCCGACGGACGCGTTTTTCAGCATCGGCGGCACCCAGGACAACGGCAGTCCTATGATGACGGGCGCCTCGGCCTGGATTCGAGCGGATTTCGGTGACGGAGGTTTCGCCGCTAT
>JANXPS010000208.1 GCA_025357175.1 Deltaproteobacteria bacterium
GGGAAGCAGCACGCCGCCCTTGACACGGTAGAAGTAGAGGGTGGTCTTGCCCCAGGCGACCAGCTCGGCGTCGCCGTTCGCTTCGGCGGCGAGGGTGACGACGCCGAAAAGCTCGTCGTTGATCTTGTCGGACTGGCCGACCTTGGCGATCTTGGACGGGGTCCAGGCCGAGTCGACGGGGGCGGCGCTTCCGGGGGGGGGCGGCGTCGCGACCGTCATCGCACCGGGAACGGGCGCGGACGGGATGCCGGACGACAGGGGAGCCGAGACGGGAGCCGCGGGAGTGACGGCCGGCCGGAGCGCCGGCTTGACGTCGAACAGTTTTTCGGCAATGTCTTCGGCCAGCCGGCCGATCTGCGGGATGATCTCGTCTTCGTTGGCCGCCGCTGCGAAAAAGACGCCTGCCGGTTTCCCGGTCGCGGTGTCGGTCACGGCCACGTCGATGCTGTAGCCCTTGCCGAGGCGCGACACGGTGCCCTGGAGCAGCAGCGGCGCATTGGCCTCTTTTGCGGCGTCGGCGGGGGTCTTGTCGGAGGTTGCCAGCACCGGGGCGTCGACGCCCGAGAGCGCCATCAGTCGGGAGGCGAGCAGGCGGGGCAGCAATGCGGCCACGGGGCGAACGTCTTCCTGGCCGATGACGGTAAAGGGGGCGACGGCGATGCGGCGGGGAGGTTCTATGGCGTACGCGGGGGCGAGGGCCAGAATAGCCCAACACACGATGATCCGGAACAGGAGACCTGAGGCGGCCGTGCCATGGTTGCGCATATCCCGAGAATCTAACACCGGCGCGGCGATCAGGTCAAATCAAAACAATTTCAAGTTCGTGTTGCGCCCGGGTCAAGAGCCGCCGCCAGTTTCGCCTGAATGCCGCCGAAACCGCCGTTTGACATCACGAGCACGAGATCTCCCGGGCCGCAAGAATCGGCAATATGTTCCACGATATCGTCGACGGCGGCGATGACTGTCGCCTCGCGCCCAAGCGATCGGACGGACGCCGCGAGCTGGTCGGGCGACATCCGCTCGCCTTCGGGAATCTTTCCCGCGCCGAAAACGCCCGCCACCACCACCGAGTCGGCCTCGGCCAGCGCCGCGGCGAACTCTTTCTGGAAGACGTTGCGGCGGCTCGTGTTGGAGCGCGGCTCGAACACGGCGACCACCCGGCGGCCCGGCCAGCGCCCGCGCACGGCGCGGACCGTCTCGCGGACGGCGGTCGGATGGTGGGCGAAGTCGTCGACGACGAGCACCCCGCCGAACTCGCCGACAACCTCCTGCCGGCGGCGCACCCCCTCGAAGCCGGACATCGCCTCGACGATCCTCTCCGGAGCGAAACCCGCCCGGATGCAGGCGATCGCCACCGCCGCGGCGTTGGCTGCGTTGTGGCGTCCGGGCAGCCGCAGCCGGTATTCGGGCCCGTCCTCGTCAAGCCGGAACCGGCTGAAGCCGCCTTCTTCGCGAAGACCGGTGACGCTGTGCAACTCGGCGCCCGGCGGGAGCGGGGGGGCCTCGTCCGAGACGGAATAAAACACGACCGGGCAGCGGGACTCGCCGGCCAGCTCGACGACGTCGGGGTAGTCGGCGCAGGCGATGAGCAGCCCGTCCTCCGGGATCAGGCGGGCCAGTTTCAGGAAGGATTCCTTCAGGTGGTCGAGGTCGCGGTAGATGTCGGCGTGGTCGAACTCGATGCTGGTCAAAAGCACCGTCTTCGGCCGGTAGTGGAGGAATTTGGGGCCCTTGTCGAAATACGCCGTATCGTACTCATCGCCTTCGACGACGAAGCGGGGACCATGCCCGATTCGGTAGCTGACCGGGAAGTTTTTCGGCACGCCGCCGACGAGGAACGAAGGATCGTCGCCCAGGGCGAAGAGGGTCCAGGCGGCGAGCGACGTGGTCGTGGTCTTGCCGTGCGTCCCGGCGACGACGATCGACTCGCGCCCCTCGATGAAATATTCGGCCAGCGCCTGCGGCATCGAGAGGAGCGGCAGCTTCCGCCGAACCGCCTCGACGCACTCGGGATTTTCGCGCGAAACCGCGTTGCCCACGACGACCAGCTCGGCGTCCGCCGGAATGTTTTCCGCCTTGTACGGAGAGGAGATGCGGATTCCGAGCTGTTCGAGCTGGGTGCTCATCGGCGGATAGACGTCGTTGTCGGAGCCGGTGACGCGAAACCCGTTCTCCTTGAGCATGCCGGCCAGCGAGGCCATGCCCACCCCGCAGGCGGCGATCACGTGGACGTTCTTCAAAGGGCGATTCCTTCCATGACGGCGTCGTGAAGCTCGGGGCGGATCGTGGTGACCAGCCGGTTGTCGGGGCCGAATACGACCCGGTTGGACAGCAGGACGACCGTGATCTCCCGTTCGAGGTCGATCCAGAGCGAACAGCCCGTGTAGCCCAGGTGGCCGACGGACCGGGGCGAGAAGCGGGTGCCCGCCTGGGACGGCGGGGTCGGCGTGTCCCACCCCCTCGTTCTCGGGCAGCCGGCGGGATGCGAAACCCGTTCGCACATGGCCAGCGCCGCGGGACGGTGCAGCACGCGACCCTCCCCCCGGTGGGCGCGCAGGATTTCCCGGGCGAAGCGGAACAAGTCGGGCGCGGTCGAGAAGACGCCCGCGTGCCCGGCGATTCCACCCATGGCCGCCGTGTTTTCGTCGTCGACGTGCCCCACTTTTTCGATCTCGCGGGCATCGGACCAGCCGGTCGGGACGATGCGAAGCTGGTCGTCCTCGGGGAGCGATGAAAGCGGCAGGTAGCCGGTGTCGGCCATGCCGAGCGGGCCCGCCAGGTGGCGCTTGAGCAGCCGGTCGAGCGGTTCGAACGCCGCGAGTTCCAGCGCCCGCCCCAGGACGATGTATCCCAGGTCGCTGTAGATCCACTTTTCGCCGGGGGGATATTCGAGCGGGAAATCGAGCACGGCCTGGACGATCCGGTCGTGTCCCTCGGATGTCCCGGCGAACTCGCGGTTTTCGAGAAGTTCCTCGGCGCGCAGGTCGTCGAAGAACGGCCGCCAGGCCGCGAGCCCCGCCGTGTGCGACAACAGGTGGGAAAAACGGATCGACGTGCCCGCCGGATCGGCGAAGCGGAGCGGCACGGCCTCGTGCAAAAAGCCGTCTGCCGGCAGCTTGCCCTCCTGCACGAGCAGATGGAAAAGCGAGGCGGTCATCGTCTTGGTGAGCGACGCGACGTCGAAGATCGAATCGGGACGTGCGCCGCCGGTCGCGGCGTGCAAAAGCAACTCCTCGCCCCGTGCGACCAGCAGCGTCGCGGCGGACCAGGCGCGCGCTTCGGTGCCCCGGTCGAGCAGCGTCAACGCCCGATCGAATCGCGGCTCGTTGGCGCCGGCGACGACGATCATCGGGACGACACCGGGGAATCGAGCAGGAAGAGGCGGCCTTTCGCGTCGATCTTCGCGGCGACGCCGAACGGGAGGGGATAATTCGAACCGTCGTGCCCGGCCGGGAATCCGTACCAGGCGGGAACGCCCAGCTGCCTCGCGGCCGCGGCGAAAAGCCGGCGGATGTCGTCTTCGGACTCGCCCTTGACCGGCGCCGTCTTCCCGACGACGATCCCCGCGATGCCGGACCAGCGGCCCGACTGGAGCCACTGCGTCAGCGACCGGTCGATCCGGTAGGCCGGTTCGCCCACCTCTTCGAGGAACAGCAGGGCGCCGCGGAAATCGGGGGCGAAGGGCGTTCCGAGCAGCGACGCCAGCACCGACAGGCAGCCGCCGGAGAGAATGCCGGTGGCGCTCCCGGCGCGCAGCCGGTCGCACGTCGCCCCCCACGGCTCCTTCGGCGAAACGGCTCCCCCCGCCAGGCGGACGAAGGCGTCGAGCGCGGCCGGGTCGAAGCGGTTCGCCAGGTCGGCGGCCGCCATCGGGCCGTGGATCGCGGGCACCGAAAGGCGCGTCGCCGCATAAGAAAGGATGGCCGAGAGGTCGCTGTAGCCGACGACGAGGCGCGGATTCGATTTCAACCGTTTCCAGTCGATCAGCGCCATGAGGCGCGTCGTGCCGTAGCCGCCGCGCGCCGCCATGACGGCGCGGACGCCGGGCGCCGCGAACGCGTCGTTGATCTGGGCTGCACGGTGCGCGTCGGGCCCTGCCAGGTAGCCGTTCTCGCTCGCGTGGACCGCGTCGGGCACCTCGACCACGAAACCGGCGGCCGACAGGCGCGACACGCCGCGGTCGAGCCGTGCGCGGTCGACCGGCCCGGCGGGTGCCACGAGGCGGATCACATCCCCTTTGCAAAGGGGGAGCGGCTTAGTCGCTCGTTTCATCTTTTTTCCTCACGGGGAAAAGGTAGAGCAGGTTCGCGGCGGTGAAGAGCAGGCAGGACAACAGGATGGGAAGCGCACCCGGGTCGCGGTTTGCATCGAACTCGGCATACGGCGCCCCCCACGGCGTCTGTCCGAACGTCTTGAGATAAATGCCGTACCCCTCGTGGAAGAGCGGCTCGTTGGAGCGGATCCAGCCGCGCGCGACCGTCGCGTTTCCACGGTAGAGCGAGACCGCGGCCCCGAAATCCTTCGGATAGCCCTGCGGCGCCATTTCGACATGGATCTTGTCGACGGCCAGCACCAGTCCGGTCGCGCCGATCGGCGCGAAGCGCCCCTCGGGGATCTGGATCCCCTTGATCCGGTCGCCGCTTGTCGCGCTCACGAGGTGCGAAAGTACGACGCCGAGAAAGGCGAGGTGCATCAGGTGCGGCAGCAGCCGCCGCAGCGTCACCGTGCCCCGGAAGATCTGCAGCAGGCGCTCGGCGGTGCAACACGCCGCGTTGACCGCGAGAAGGCCGGTCGACAGGAGCAGCCCGTAAAGCCAGAGCGTCGCGACGGGCGCGGCGAACCCCTTCTGGGACCACCAGCCCGAGAACAGTTGCGCGTCCATGTCGCCGAACAGGTCGGGGTACCACCCCATCACGACCGACCCGGCCGCGCCGGAAACCGTGAACAGCAGCCCCAGCCACGCGCAGGTTTTAAGAGAAGTAAGGAACCGCCAGAGCGCGCTCACTGCTGTTGCCTCCCGGTCCCGCGATCCGCTAATGGATTTGATCCGATGGGGTTCCGTTGCGCCCGACTGTTTCGTCCTGTTTCCTTCACCGCGACACCCCCCGGTGCGGAGCGACGCAGTGTGTCCCCGAAGGGGGGCGTGTGCCCCGAGCGGCTTTAGGCGCCAGGGATGGCGCCGCGAGCGGGTACCCGAGTCGCAGGGAGGGCATGGATGCCCGAGCAAGACGTACCCCCGAAGGGGATACACGGAGTCGCATGGAGCGCCGGGGGTTCGCCCTCATCGCATCGAGTGGGAGCTGCGCAGCAGCAGCGAGACGCCGAGGAAGGTGAGCATCATGACGA
>JANXPS010000226.1 GCA_025357175.1 Deltaproteobacteria bacterium
ACAACGTCGGGGCGGCCCCGATGCGCACGCCGGTCGGGCTCGTGACCGTAGACAGCCGGGAAGTCGTTCCCGGGTCGCTCTTCGTCGCGCTTCCCGGCGAACGCGTCGACGGCGCCGATTTCGTGGCCGACGCTTTCCGGAAAGGCGCGGTTGCCGCGATCGTATCCGAGGCGGGGGCGGCGAAGCATCCCGCCGGGTCCTCATCCGGCGGGATGCTGCTCGTCGTTCGCGATCCGGTCGAGGCGCTCGGCGACCTCGCCCAGGCGCATCGCCAAAAGCTCCGGCACATCCCGTTGGTCGGGATCACGGGCAGTTCGGGCAAGACGTCCACCAAGGACATGCTGTTTGCCCTGCTTTCGCAGGGACGCAAGGTGCTTCGCAATACCGGCAACCGGAACAACCTGATCGGGATGCCGCTCACGCTGCTGGGGCTCAACGAAGAGCACGCCGTGGCGGTGATCGAGATGGGGACCAACCGCCTGGGCGAGATCGCCCGGTTGGCCGACATCGCCGCACCGGATCTGGGGATCGTCACCAACGTGGCGCCCGCCCACCTCGAGGGACTCGGTTCGATGGAGGGCGTATCGCGGGAAAAGGGCGATCTGTTCCGCGCGCTTCCCGAGAACGGAACCGCCGTCGTCAACGCGACCGACCTGCGGGTGGTCCGCGAGGCCGGACGCTGCCGCGCGCGCAAGATCTACTTCGGCGTGCCCTTGAACGAGTTTTCGGGCCGCATCCTTTCGATGGGCGACGACGGAATGGAGATCGCGATCCGCACGCCGTCGGGCGAGTTCACCTCGAGGTTGCAGGCGACGGGCGAGCACCAGCTCATGAACGCGCTTGCCGCGACCGCCGCCGCCTACGCGCTGGGCCTGCGTCCCGACGATCTCGCGGGCGGATTCGAGCGGTACGTGCCCGCCAAGGGCCGGTTCCGCGCGGTTCCGCTTCGGGAGGGCGGCCTGCTGCTCGACGACTGCTACAACGCCAATCCCGCTTCGGTGGAATCGGCGCTGCGCAACATGGCCGCGTTGGCTCGCGGGCGGCGCACCGTCGCGGTCCTGGCCGACATGCTCGAGCTGGGCGACGCGTCCCCGACGGCCCATCGCAGGATCGGCCGCCTGGTCGCGGGCCTCGACACGGGGCTCCTCATCGCGTTCGGCCCCCAGGGTCGACTGATCGCCCAAGGGGCGGCCGAAGGCGGCATGGTTCCGTCCAGGATCGTCCACACCGAAGAGCGGGATCGCCTTCGCGAATCCGTGGGCCACGCGCTTTCGGCGGGAGACATCGTCCTGGTCAAGGGTTCGCGCGGCATGCGGCTCGATGAAATCGTGGAAATGATCGCCGGGGAGTGGTCCTAGTGCTGTACCACCTGCTCTTCCCGCTTCATGCGACTTACAGCTTTTTCAACGTATTCCGGTACATCACGTTCCGGACGATCTACGCGTCGATCACGGCGCTGCTGCTCTGCTTCATCCTGGGGCCGTGGCTCATCCGCGAACTCGAAGCCAAGCAGATCGGGCAGACGATCAGGAGCGACGGCCCCGAAAGCCACCAGGCCAAGGCCGGTACCCCGACCATGGGCGGACTTCTCATCGTCCTGGCCTCGGTGGTTCCCACGCTTTTGTGGGCGAATCTCTACAACCCGTACATCTGGATCGTGGTGTTCGTGACGGTGGGCTTCGGCGCGATCGGATTCATCGACGACTACAAGAAGGTCATCAAGAAGGACTCGAAGGGGTTGAGTCCGCGCGGCAAGCTGCTCGGCCAGTTCCTGGTCGCGACCATCGCGGCCGGCCTGATCTCGATGGACATCGGAATCACCAGCACGGTCAGCATCCCTTTTTTCAAGAACCTCCATCCGAGCATGGGGTGGGTCTACATCCCCTTCATCATCCTCGTGATCGTCGGGGCATCCAACGCCGTGAACCTGACCGACGGCCTCGACGGGCTGGCCATCGGCCCCTCGATCATCGCCGCCGGAACGTACATGCTCTTCGCCTACCTCGCGGGCAACGTCAAGATTTCGAGCTACCTCCAGATCCCGTATGTGCCGGGAGCGGGCGAACTGACGATATTCTGCGGATCGCTGGCGGGGGCGGGCATCGGTTTCCTCTGGTATAATACCTACCCTGCCCAGGTGTTCATGGGCGACACGGGTTCGCTCGCGATCGGCGGCGCGCTCGGCGTCGTGGCGGTGATGGTGAAGCAGGAGATCGTGCTGGCGCTCGTCGGCGGCGTCTTCGTGATGGAAGCGCTCTCGGTCATCTTCCAGGTATCCTCCTACAAGTGGCGCAAGAAGCGGATCTTCCGGATGGCGCCCATACACCATCACTTCGAACTCAAGGGTTGGGCGGAACCCAAGATCATCGTCCGCTTCTGGATCGTGTCGATCATCCTCGCGCTGCTTGCGATCAGCACGCTCAAGATCAGGTGATATGGAAGCAAACCTCGACAAATCGACCTTCGTGATCGGTGCCGGCGGGTCCGGCGTCGCGTCCGCCGAACTGCTGCGCGGCGAGGGACGAGAGGTGACGCTGTTCGACGAGCGCGCCCTCGAGGCGGTCGAGCGGTCGCTCGGACGCCGCCTGCCCGATGGCGTGGCGTTCCGCAGGGGGCTGCCCTCCGCCGAAGATGCCGCGCATGCCGGCCTGGTCGTGCTGTCGCCGGGCATCCCGCCCGGCAAGCTGCCGCTGGCCGCGCTGCGTGCCGCCTCGGTCCCGGTCTGGGGCGAGCTTGAGCTCGGATTCCGAAGATTCAGCGGGCGGGTGACGGCCGTCGCGGGAACCAACGGAAAGTCGACCGTGACGACGCTCATCGGCATGATGGCGCAGCGCGCGTTCCCCCGCGTGTTCGTCGGCGGGAACCTGGGTACGCCGTTCGTGAGCGCCTCCGGAGCCGAGTACGAATGGGGCGTCGTCGAAGTCTCCAGCTTCCAGCTCGAGACGATCGACGCGTTCCATCCCGCGGTCGCCCTGTTGCTCAACATCACCGAGGACCACAGCGACCGCTACTCCGGTTTCGCGGCGTACGCCGGGGCCAAGATGGCCGTATTCCGCAACCAGGGTACGGGCGACACGGCGGTCATCAATGCCGACGACCCCGAAATCGCGGCGCGCGCGGCGCTGATCCGCGCCGACATCCTGCCGTTCTCCCTGGTTCGCGAGCTGCAGCAGGGCGTTTTCCTGTCGGGCGACGAGATGGTCTATCGGGACGGCGGCCGGGAAGAGCGCTATCCCCGCGCCATCCTCCGGATTCCCGGGACGCAGAACGTCGAGAACGCGATGGCGGCGATCGCGGCCGCGCGGCGAATGGGCATCTCCGAAGGCGTGGTCCGCGAGGTGCTCTCGACCTTCCCCGGCCTTCCGCACCGCGTCGAATTCGTCCGGTCGCTGCGCGGCGTGTCCTGGTACAACGACTCCAAGGGGACCAACGTGGGTGCCGTGTTGAAGGCGCTCGAGGGTTTCCCCGAGACGGTGGTTCTCATCGCGGGCGGCAAGGACAAGGGAGTCGACTTCCGGCCCCTGCGGGAAGCGCTTTCCCGCAAGGCGCGCGGCGCGATCCTGATCGGCGAGGCGCGCGGGCGGATGCAGGCCGAACTGGCCGGCGCGGCGCCGCTGGCGACCGCCGACACCCTCGAGGACGCGGTCAGGGCGGCCTCCGCAATGGCGATGCCGGGCGACGTCGTGGTTTTCTCGCCGGCCTGCTCCAGCTTCGACATGTTCAGGAATTTCGAGGAGCGCGGCGAGGCGTTCCGCGACGCGGTTCGGGGATTGCCCGAATGAGGGACACGGAAGGATGACCATCGGCAAGCGCCACGAAAACATGCTGCTCGTCGCCTGCGTCCTGACGCTGGCGCTCATCGGCATCGTCATGATCTACAGCGCGACCAACGTCATGGCCGGCTCCTCGGCGAAGTACGGCCGGGACGCCGCCTGGTTCCTCAAGAAGCAGATCCTGTTCCTCGCGCTCGGGATCGCGGTCTGGATGGTGCTGGCGCGCGTCGACTACGATTATTACCGCAGGTACATGGCGTGGCTGATGGCTGGCGGCTTCCTGTGCCTGCTGCTGGTGTTCGTCCCCGGCCTCCGTCACTCGGCCAACGGCTCCTCGCGCTGGATCAACCTGCGCATCTGCCTGTTCCAGCCGTCCGAGATGGTCAAGTTCCTGCTGATCGCCTACGCGGCGTGGGCCATCGACCGGGCGGCCACGACCGACGTGGGAAGCCTGCTGACGATGAGACCGTATCTCAAGATGATGGGGGTGATGGCGCTCTTCACCCTGCCCATCCTCAAGGAGCCCGACCTCGGGATGTCGGTGGTCATCTGCGTTTCCTTCATGACGCTGCTGTTCATCGCAGGTTTTCCCGCCAAGGTTCTCCTTGGGATCCTGCCCGTGGCGGTTTCCGGACTCGTGCTGCTCGTGAAACTCGAACCCTACCGGATGAAGAGGCTGACCGCGTTCATCGACCCGTTTGCGCAGGCAAGCGGTGCCGGATACCAGGTTGTGCAGTCGCTGATCGCGTTTTCCAACGGAGGGCTGATCGGTTCCGGCCTCGGTTCCAGCAAGCAGAAGCTGTTCTACCTGCCCGAGATGCACACCGACTACATCTTCGCGGTGGTCGGCGAAGAGCTGGGATTCGTGGGCGTCACCGCCGTCGGCGCCTGCTTCCTCGTGCTGGTCTGGGTCGGTTTCCGGATCGCCCGGCGCGCCCGCGACCCGTTCGGAAAATATCTCGCGATGGGATTCTCGGTTCTCATCGGGCTTCAGGCCTTCATGAACATGATGGTCGGGCTGTCGCTGCTTCCACCCAAGGGAATGGTGCTTCCGTTCCTGAGCTTCGGCGGCAGTTCCCTGATCCTGCATATGGCGGCGGCCGGGATCCTGATCAACATCTCGATGAAAGGGGCGGAAGGGATTGTCAAAGAGACTGATCATCGCCGGGGGCGGGACCGGTGGCCATGTCTTCCCGGGGATAGCGCTTGCTGAAGCCTTCCTCGCGCACTGTCCCGGCGGTTCGGTTTCCTTCGTCGGGACCCGGTCGGGGCTTGAGGCCAAAGCCGTTCCCGCGCGCGGATTCGAGATCGACTTCGTCCCCTCCGGCAAGATTCGCGGACAGGGACTCGGGGCGGTTCTCGGGGTGGCGTCCATGCTGAAGGGAATCTTCGTGGCGGCATCCGTCCTGCGCAGGCGTCGGCCCGACCTGGTTTTCGGGGTCGGCGGCTACGCGTCGGTCCCGGTGGCGCTCGTCGCGGCGCTCTCGGGCGTGCCGCTCTTCCTGCAGGAGCAAAACGCGATTCCCGGGCGCTCCAACCGGATCCTGGGCCGGCTGGCCCGGAACGTCTTCGCCGGCTTCGAGGGCGCGCGCGGCCGGTTTCCTGCGGGACGCGTCGACGTGACCGGAAACCCGGTCCGGCGGGAGATCGTTTCCGCCGCCGCGACGTGCCCGGCCGATGTGCCGGGCCCCTTCACCGTTCTCGCGATCGGCGGGTCCCAGGGCGCGCGCGCAATCAACGAGCGGGTTCTGGCGATAGCGCGCATCGTCAAGCGGGACGGCTTCTCGACGCGATTCCTGCTTCAGACGGGCACGCGGGAATTCGATTCGGTGCAGCAGACGGTCAAGACGGAAGGATTGCCGGTCGAGGCGCTCCCGTTCACCGATCGCATCGGCGACCTTTTCGCCCGCAGCCACGCGGTCCTGATGCGCGCGGGCGCGCTATCGATCGCCGAAGCGGCGCTGTTCGGCAAGCCGTGCGTCCTGGTCCCTTACCCGTTTGCGGCCGACGGCCACCAGGAACGGAACGCCGCCGAGTTCTGCTCGAGCGGCGCCGGAAGCTGGCTTTCGGAGGCCGACGCGACGCCCGAAAAACTGTACGCGATCTTTTCCGGCTGGGAGGCCGATTCCGGGTCGGCGGAAATCGCGGCGGCGGGTGCGAGACGCTTCGCCCGCCCCGGGGCGGCCGGGTCGATCGTCGAGTCGGCGCTTCGCTTGTCGGGTATCAGGACGGAGGCGTGCCATGTATAGAAAAGGGTTGCCCATCCACTTCGTCGGCATCGGCGGCATCGGGATGAGCGGGATCGCGGAGCTGCTGCTCAATCTCGGATACCGGGTCTCGGGCTCCGACCTGAAGAAATCCGACACGACCGACCGGCTTGAAAGGCTGGGAGCCACGATTTCGACCGGGCATTCCGCCGAAAACGTCCCGGCCGACGGACACGTCGTGGTCATTTCATCGGCCGTCGCCTCCGACAATCCCGAGGTGTGCGAGGCGCACCGCCGCAAGATCCCCGTCATTCCGCGCGCCGAAATGCTGGCCGAGCTGATGCGCATGAAATACGGGATCGCCATCGCGGGGACGCACGGGAAGACGACGACCACCTCGATGGTCGCGACCATCCTGGCGTCGGCGGGCTGGGACCCGACCGCCGTCGTGGGCGGCAAGCTCAACAGTCTCGGCTCCAACGCCAAGCTCGGGCAGGGCGACTTCCTCGTGGCCGAGGCCGACGAAAGCGACGGCTCGTTCCTGAAGCTTTCGCCGACGGTCGCGGTCGTGACCAACATCGACGCCGAGCATCTCGATTTCTACTCCGGCATCGGCCAGATCAAAGAGACGTTTCTCTCCTTCATCAACAAGGTGCCCTTCTACGGTTTCGCCGTGCTTTGCATCGACCACCCGAACGTCCAGGAGCTGCTTCCCTCGATCGAAAAGACGTTCGTGACTTACGGGTTTTCGGCGCACGCCGACTACCGGGCCGAGGCCGTCGTCCTCAACGGAATGGGAAACCGCTTCCGGATCGTTCGCCGCGGAGAGTCGCTCGGCGAGGTGTCCCTCAATGCTCCGGGCCGCCACAACGTCTCCAACGCGCTGGCCGCCGCCGCGGTCGCCTCCGAACTGGGTGTCCCGTTCGAGGATATCCGGAAAGGGCTGGCCGACTATCGCGGCGTGGCTCGCCGGTTCCAGGTCAAGGGCGAACGCGACGGGGTCACGATCGTGGACGACTACGGCCACCACCCGGCCGAAATCCGGGCGACGCTCGCCGCCGCGCGCGAGGTGTGGCCCGACAGGCGGATCGTCGTCGGATTCCAGCCCCACCGGTACTCGCGTACACAGGCGCTGTTCCGCGATTTCCTGTCGGCGTTCAACGATGCGAACGACGTCTTCGTGTTCGACGTATACCCGGCTGGCGAGCAGCCCATCGAGGGGGCGACCGGCGAGCGGCTCTGCGAGGCGATTCGCGGGCACGGGCACAAGGCGGCACGGTATGCGGGCAAGGCGTCCGCAGCAACGGACGAGATCGCAAGGGCGCTTCGGCCCGGCGATATATTTCTGACGATGGGAGCCGGCGATGTCTGGAAGCTGGGAGAAAGTCTCCTTCCTGGATAGGGGAAGGGGCGGGCGCTTGGAGGCAGGGGTGCGGAAACCCGATGAGGCGTCCGCGGTTCCGATGTCGTCATACACGACCATCGGCATCGGCGGGGTCACGCCGATGATGGTGTTTCCCCGCTCGTCCGGCGAGGTCAGGCGCTTCCTGGCGTCGGCGTCCGAAGCCGGCGAGGCGTATCTTCCGCTCGGCGCGGGGAGCAACCTGCTCGTGGCCGACGAGGGCATCGACCGCAAGGTGATCTGCCTAAAGAAGAACATGGGAAAGGTGTTGTTCTCCGCCCGCGGATCGGTGGTCGTCGAAGGCGGCACGATGCTGCCGCGACTGGCGGTGCTCTGCGGGCTTTCAGGGTTGTCCGGCGTCGAGGAACTCGCGGGCATCCCCGGAACCGTGGGGGGAGCCTTGACGATGAACGCCGGAGCGTACGGCCGTTCGATCGGCGAGGCGGTCGAGTGGGTCGAGATCGCGGACGCCGCGGGGCTGCTGCACCGGATCGAGGGACGGGACGCCCGGTTTTCCTATCGGCGCGCCGCCTACCCGGTCGAGGGGGTGATCGTGCGCGCCGCGTTTCGTCTCGCCGCGTCGGTGCCCGATGCGATATTCGCCCGGATGAAAGAGATCAACGAGAAACGGCGGGAGAGCCAGCCCTGGGGCGAGCGGACGTTCGGCTCCACCTTCCTGCGACCCGAGGGGAACGCCGGCGCGGGCGAACTGCTCGAGCGCGCCGGGATGAAGGGCGAGCGGATCGGCGATGCGGCTTACTCCCGGAAACACGCGAACTTCATCGTCAATATCGGGAACGCATCCGCCTCCGATGTGCTCAGGCTCATCTCCCGTGGGCAGGAGGCCGTCCGCCTCATGGCGGGCGTCGAGCTGGTGCCCGAGGTAAAGATGTGGGGGGGCTTGAATGGGTGAGGCTGGCCGTTTCCGCGCGACGCGGGTCGGGGTGTTCTACGGGGGCGAATCGTCCGAGCGCGAGGTGTCGCTGCGCACGGGCAAGGCTGCGCTCGAGGCGCTCCGGCGCAAAGGCTACGAGGCCGTCGGAATCGACATCCGGGGCGACTGGCTGGGGCTGATCCGCGATGCGGGAATCGGTGTCGCGCTGATCGCTCTCCACGGCCGCTTCGGCGAGGACGGTTGCATCCAGGGGGCGCTCGAACTGGCCCGCATTCCGTACACGGGTTCGGGCGTGGCCGCCTCCGCGCTGACCATGAGCAAGGTCCTGGCGAAAAGGGTCGTAGCGGCCGCGGGCGTTCCGGTCGCGGCCGATGCCCTCTACGACGGAAATTCGATCGACGGTGCGGCGCTGCCGCCGTTCGGCCTCCCGCTGGTCGTCAAGCCCGACCGCGAAGGCTCGACCGTCGGCATCTCGATCGTCCGGACTCCCGACGAGTGGCCGGCGGCGCTGGCCGATGCGGCCAGGTACGACGGACGGATCCTGGCCGAGGCTTTCATCGCCGGCCGGGAACTTACGGTCGGAATCGTCAACGGGCGGGTGTTGCCCGCCATCGAGGTCCGTCCGAAGTCGGGCTTCTACGATTACCGGTCGAAATACACGGCGGGCGAAACCGAGTACGTCATTCCGGTGCCGATGGAACACGAGATCCTTTCCCGCGCGGCCGACTACACCCGGCGAGCGGCCGAGGCGCTCACGCTTCGAGGCGCGGCCAGGATCGATTATCGGGTCGACCAGGCCGGCCGGCTGTTCTTTCTCGAGGCGAACACGATTCCCGGGATGACCGAAACGAGTCTCCTGCCCAAGGCGGCCCGTTTCGACGGGCTCGATTTCGACGATCTTGTCGAGGAGATTCTCGACGATGCGGGGCTGAATCGCTAGCGACATGATCGAATACAAGGCCTACCACAAGAAATCGCTGGGGAAGAAAAAGACGGCGACCGTCGTCCGCCGGAAGGAAAAGTCTCGCCCGTCCGGTGGGGGCGGTTCAGCGCCCCGCATGTCGTTCCGCCAGTCGCTGCTGCTCGCGGCCGTTCTCGCGTCGGTAGTCCTGGTTTCGGTGGCCGGGGCGATGGGCTACTCCTGGCTTGGCCGCTCCGCCCTCTTCACGGTGCGCGAGATCGACATGAACCCGTGCGGCCACGTGACGCGGGACGAGGTCTGGGGCATCCTCAAGGGCGCCCCGCAGGGCAACATCTGGAGACTGTCCACCCGGTCGATCGGGCTGCGTCTCAAGGAGCACCCGTGGGTGAAGGACGTGTCGGTGCGGAAGACCTTCCCCGATACGCTGGTCGTTCGCATCACCGAGCGCAAGGCCGTGGCGATGATCAACTCCGATGCGCTCTGGTATGTCGACGCGGGCGGGACGATCTTCAAGCGCCTGTCGGCCTACGACCCCAAGGATTTCCCGATCATCACCGGATTCGACCGCCGCGAACTCGCCTCGGCCGAGGACGTCGTCGTGCGGCAGAACCTCAAGCGTACGATCGATCTTCTCAAGGTGGCCGAAACGGGTGCGCTAGGCCGCAACATTTCCGAGATCCATTTCGATGCGCAGGAAGGGTTCACGCTCGTCACGAGGGACAACGGACTTCAGCTCAAGCTGGGGACGGTCGACCTCAAGGATGCGGTGCGGCGGATCGATGCCGCGATTCCCAAGCTGGCGGGTCTGGGACCCGGCAGCGGTGTGGTCGACCTGAAAACAGAAGGCAGGATTTTCATCCGCTCGGGGGAATAGATGAACCAGGATCAGCACACTCCGGTCGTGGCCGGGCTCGACATCGGCTCGAACAAGGTCGTGACCGTTGTGGCACGCAAGACCGGCACCGGCGTAGAGATTCTCGGGATGGGGACCGCGCCGACCGACGGGATGCGTCGGGGGGTTGTGGTGAACGTCGACGCCACCGTCGCCTCGATCCGCCAGAGCGTCGGAGAGGCCGAGAAGGCGGCCGGGGTGGCGATCAATTCGGTCTACGCAGGGGTATCGGGGCCGCTCGTCAAGTCGTTCAACAGCCATGCGGCGATCTCGGTCAAGAACGAGCACGAGGTCACCGACGCCGACGTGGCGAGGGTCCTCGAACGTGCAAAGGACGTCGATCTGCCGCACGACCGGGAAACGCTCCATATCCTGACGCAGGAGTTCATCGTCGACGATTCGGGCGGCATCAAGGACCCGCGCGGCATGACCGGCATCCGGCTCGATGCGAGGGTCCACGTCGTCACGGCCGACATGCCGAGCATGAAAAACCTGGCTCGCTGCGTCGACAAGGCCGGCCTCGACGTGACCGATCTCGTGCTCTCCTCGCTGGCGACCTCCGAGGCCGTACTCACGCCCGAGGAAAAAGAGGTGGGCGTCGTGCTGCTGGACTTCGGCGGTGGCACGGTCGAAATGGCCATTTTCCGGGACGGCTCGCTTTGCCACACGGCGTTCCTGCCCTACGGCGGCGCGATGGTCAGTTCCGACCTGGCCAGCGTGCTCAAGCTGCCGTTCCAGGACGCGGAGACGCTCAAGACCGCTTCGGGCTGCGCCATGATCCAGAAGGTGCGGCGCGACGAACTGGTCGAGCTGCCGGGCATCGGGGGGCGCAAGCCGAAGCCGATCCGGCGGCAGCATATCGCCGAGATCATCGAGGCGCGTTCCGAAGAGATTTTCCTGCGGCTGAAAAAAGAGATCATGCGATCGGGGCTCGATGACCAGATCGGTGCGGGCATCGTCCTGACGGGTGGATGCGCGCTGATGGAGGGGCTTCCCGAGCTCGGCGAACGGGTGTTCGGCGTCGATGTCCGGCTGGGGCTTCGCAGCATCGGCATCGAGGGGATGGTCGAGACGGTCGCGGGCCCCGCGTACGCGACCGCGGTCGGCTTGGCCATGTACGGTGCGCGCATGGCCGAACAGGCGGGGCCTGCCGAGCACGATGGCGAAGGCGACGGAATGTTCAGGCGGTTCACGCGATTCTTACAGGATCTTTTTTAGAAAGGGAGGGGAAACCATGTTTTCAGTGATCGAGGAGAACCGATGCCAGGCGGTCATCAAGGTGTTCGGCGTTGGCGGGGGCGGCGGTAACGCGGTCAACACGATGATCGAACAGGGGCTCAAGGGCGTCGAGTTCATCGTCGCCAACACCGACGCCCAGGCGCTGGCGCGCAGTCTCGCGCCGCTCAAGCTGCAGCTCGGGTCCAAGCTGACCAAGGGGCTGGGGGCGGGGGCGAATCCCGAGGTGGGGCGGAAAGCCGCCGAGGAAGACCGCGAGATGCTCCGCGAGGCGCTCGGCGGCGCCGACATGGTGTTCATCACCGCAGGGCTCGGCGGCGGAACCGGGACCGGCGCCAGCCCCGTCATCGCCGAGGTCGCGCGCGAAATCGGCGCCCTGACCGTCGGAGTGGTTACGCGTCCCTTCCTCTTCGAAGGAAGCCCGAGGCGGCGGCAGGCCGACGCTGGGTTGAAGGAGCTGCGGGCGATCGTCGATACGATCATCGTCATTCCCAACGAGAAGCTGCCGATGGTGGCCGGCAAGGACATGAAGTTCAGCGACGCGCTCAAGAAGGTCGACGACGTCCTGTTCCAGGCGGTTCGCGGCATCTCCGAGCTGGTGACCAAGCCGGGCATCATCAACCTCGACTTCGCCGACGTCAAGACGGTCATGTCCGGGATGGGCGTGGCGCTCATGGGAACCGGAAGCGCGACCGGCCCCAACCGGGCGATGGCGGCGGCCGAGAAGGCGATTTCCAACCCGCTGCTCGAGGACGTCTCGATCCGCGGCGCGCGCGGGGTACTGATCAACATCACCGCCAACTCGTCGCTCTCGCTGACGGAGGTGCAGGAGGCGGCGACGCTCATCCAGGAAGAGGCCGACGACGAGGCCAACATCATTTTCGGCACCGTGACCGACGAAACGATGGGCGACGACGAACTGCAGGTCACGGTCATCGCCACGGGCTTCGATACCGTCGCAACCGACTCGGTGGTGCGGCAGCAGGCGACCGGACGGCGGGTGATTTCGCTGGTCGGGGGCCGCAGCGAGTTCGAACGGCCGGCGATCCTGCGCAACGGCCGTTCGCTCGAGGCCGAGAGAGTCGAGGAGTTGCCGGTCATCGACTCCGAGGGCGAACTCGAGGAAATCGACGACTTCGAGATACCGACTTTCCTGCGCCGCCGTTCCGAATAGAAGGAATTTCCAGGGAATGAAAGGCAAGGAAAGCAGGAAAAAGGAAGTCCGGACGGGCCGCGCAAGCGGCCCGCTCCATTTCCGCGAGGCGATCCTTTCGCGCGAGACCGGGGGCGGCCGCAAGGAATGGGGGGGGCGCCTTCGGGTGGCGCTCGTATACCCGAACCGCTACTCCGTCGCGATGGCCAACCTGGGCTTCCTGACGATTCACGCCCGGATCAACGCCCGGGTCGATTCGCTATGCGAACGCGCCTTCCTTCCCGATCCGCGCGATTCGGCCGGCACCGCGGCGGCAAAGGCGACGCTTGGAACGCTGGAAAGCGGACGGCCTCTCTCGGAATTCGACATCGTCGCTTTTTCGCTGTCGTGCGAAACGGACCTCGCGAACCTTCCGGCCGTTCTCTCGTCGGGCGGCGTCCTGCCGATCCGCACCGATCGCGAGGCGTCGGGCGTCCGGCAACCCGTCGTGATCGGCGGCGGATTCGCGGCATCGCTGAATCCGGAGATGGCGGGGGCGATCGCGGATGCGGTCGTGGTGGGCGACGGCGAACGCGCCTTGTCCGCACTGATCGACCTCGGTGCGCCCGGAGGCGACCGTTCCGGGTATCTGCGCGAGGTCGCTTGCATTCCCGGGCTCTATGTCCCGTCCGGCTACAGGCCGGATTACGACGATCTCCGCGCAGGCGATCCGCCGGGCGGCGGCCGGTTGCGCGCGCTCTCCCCGCTTCCGGGGTTCCCGGACAGGGTGATCCGCGAAACGGTCGACCTTGCGGATTACCCGCAGCCGCCGGTCGTGTGGTCGCCCGACTCGGAACTCGGGGACATGGTTCTCGTCGAAACCTCGCGAGGCTGCCCCGGCAAGTGCGCGTTCTGCGCGGCATCCCACGCTTGTCTTCGCTTCAGGGAGGCGCCGGTCGAGCACGTCCGGAATGCCGCCCTGGCTCCATTCCCGGACCGGAAAAAAATCGGATTGATCGGCGCCGCGGTCCTCGACTGGTCGCCCTTCCGCGCATTTGCGCGCGAGGTGCTTGCGTCCGGGGGGTCCGTCTCGCCCGCTTCCGTGCGTGCCGACCTGGTCGATGATGAGGTGGCCGACATTCTCCGACAGGGAGGGCACCGAACCGTGGCGCTGGCGCCGGAGTGCGGATCGGAAGGGCGCCGGGCCCTGATCGGCAAGCGGATTGCGGACACGGTTTTCTTCTCGGCCGCCCGTACGCTGGCGCGGGCGGGCATTCTGTCGTTCAAACTGTATTTCCTGGTGGGTGTGCCGGGAACGCCGGCGGGGGAGGAAGTCGAGGCGACGGTTGCGTTCATGCGCGCGTTCAAGGGAGCCGTCCTGGAAGAGGCGCGGGCGATCGGGCGGATGGGAACGGTGACGGCGGTCCTCTCCCCGTTCGTCCCGAAGCCGTTCACCCCGCTTCAGTGGGTGCCGATGGCGGAGGAAAAGGATCTGGCCGCACGCATGGGGGCCATCGCGAAGGCGGTGCGTCCCGAAGGGAATCTCGAGGTGACATCCGACACGGCGCGCTCCGCGATCCTGCAGGGCTACCTGGGTTTGTCCGACCGCAGGGTCGAGGCGCTGTTGCGGAGATGCCGGCCGAACAAGGGATCGCTTCCCGCGGGGGTCCTTCCGGTGCGGGCGGAGGAACTGCTCTTCCGGGAGAAAGGCGCGGAGGAATATTTCCCGTGGGAGCTCGTCGACGGCGGGCCGCCCAGGGAGGCGCTCCGGGCGCGCTATGAACTGATCAGGAAGGCGTGATTCGGACCAGGACGTTTCGGGTGCGAGGTCCGTCGAATTCGCAAAGGAAGATGCCCTGCCAGGTGCCCAGCATGATCTGGGCGGTCTCGACGAAGACGCGAACCGAGGAACCGACGAGCGACGCCTTGATGTGGGCGTGCGAGTTGCCCTCGGCGTGCTTGTAGTCACCGGTTGAAGGCGCCATCTTCTCAAGGGCCGATAGGATGTCCTTCCGGACGTTCGGGTCGGCGTTCTCGTTGATGGTGAGGCCGGCCGTGGTGTGCGGAACGAAGACGCTGGCCACGAATGCGCGATCCCGAATATAATGGAGCCCCGTGAAACCGACCCCTTCGCTCATCCTGGCTTCCGCTTCCCCGCGGCGGCGCGAACTGCTTCGCGCAGCCGGAATCCGTTTCCGCCTGATCCCGTCCCGCGCGGCCGAGAGCGAGCCGTTCCCGGGCGAGGAGCCGCGTCGCTACGCCCTTCGGGCCGCGCGCGACAAGGGGCACGAGGTGTCCGTCCGCTTCCCCGCGGCCTGGGTGCTCTCGGCCGATACCATCGTGACGTTCGACGGAAAGATTCTCGGCAAGCCGTCCGACCGCAGGCAGGCATTCAGGATGTTGTCGCTCCTGGCCGGCCGCGAGCATCGGGTCTACACGGCCGTTTGCCTGCTCCGGGGCGACCGAAGCTACCGGGCCGAAGCTACGGGAATGACCCGCGTCCGCTTCCGTCCGCTTTCTCCGGAGGAGATCGAGGGGTACCTTCGGACCGGCGAGTCCGATGACAAGGCGGGCGCTTATGCCGCCCAGGGGGCGGGGGCGTCGCTGATCGACCGGATTTCCGGCTCCTTCAGCAACGTCGTGGGACTGCCGATGGCCGGGACGATCGCGATGCTCCGGGCGGCGCACCTGCTCGACGTCGATCCCGACGGTCCCGGTTGGTACCGTTTGTCGGAGCACAAGGATTGACGGGCGAGCCTTCCGTCCGGGAGAGGCTCATCGAGGTCCGTGAGCGGATCGCGCGGGCGGCAGCCCGGTCGGGCCGGCCTCCCGGAGATGTGCTGCTCGTCGCCGTTTCGAAGACGCAGCCGGTCGAACGGCTGATCGAGGCGATGGAGTCGGGAATCACGGTGTTCGGCGAGAACTACCTGCAGGAGGCCGAAGGGAAGATCGCCGCCCCGACCCTCCGGGGGGCAAAATGGCACTTCATCGGCAAGCTGCAGGGAAACAAGGTCAAGAGGGCGGTGTCGCTTTTCTCCTGCATCCACGCGGTCGATTCCGTGCGGATTGCCGCTGAAGTCTCGCGGCGGGCGGTCGAGGCGGACACGATCATGCCCGTTCTGGTCGAGGTCAACCTGGGATGCGAATGGAGCAAGGCGGGGGTCGATCCCGCCGCGCTGCCGGGCCTGGTCGAGCAGATCGCCGGGATGCCGGGCATTTCGCTGCGCGGGCTGATGGCGATTCCGCCGGTGGCGGCGGAGGCCGAGGCGAGCCGTCCCCACTTCGCCCGCCTTCGCGAACTGATGCGCGACGCGAAACGCCACGCCGGCGGCGGGGGACGGATGACCGAGCTGTCGATGGGGATGTCCGACGATTTCGAGACGGCGATCGAGGAGGGGGCGACGATGGTGCGCATCGGTACCGCCATTTTCGGGAGGAGGCAGTCATGAGGGGATTAGGGTTCATCGGGGCGGGCAACATGGGCGAGGCGATGATCAAGGGCGTGCTGGGCGCGAAACTGCTGCCGCCCGAAAAAGTGTTCGTGTTCGACGCCCGGCCCGAGCGGTGCGGCGAGCTTCACGACCGGTTCGGGGTGACGCCGGAAGCTGCGTTCGGATCGTTGCTGTCTCGATGCGATACGGTCGTCCTCGCCGTCAAGCCGCAGGTGCTGCCCAGCGTCCTTCGGGAACTTCCGGTCGAAGGGCGCGAGGGGACGCTTTTCGTCTCGATCGCGGCCGGAACTCCGCTCTCCGCGATCCTGGGAGGTTTGGGGCACGACTGCGCGGTAGTCCGGGCGATGCCCAACACGCCTGCGCAGGCCGGCATGGCCGCCACCGGCATCTATTGCAGCGCCCACGTGACGCCCGTCCAGAAGGAATGCGCCATGAAGCTCTTCGCTTCCCTCGGCGTGGTCGTCGAACTCCCGCGTGAGGAACTGCTCGACGCGGTGACCGCGCTGTCGGGGTCCGGCCCCGCCTACGTGTTCCTGTTCATCGAGGCGCTGGCCGACGCCGGTGTGCGCGCGGGTCTGGGACGCGGCGACGCGACCACCCTTGCCGCCGCGACCGTCGAGGGAGCGGCCCGGATGGTTCGGGAAACCGGACTGCACCCGGGTCAGCTCAAGGATATGGTGATGTCTCCCGGCGGAACGACGGCGGCGGCGGTTGCCGCGCTCGAGACCGGGGCGTTCCGGGGAATCGTGATGTCGGCTGTCGAGGCCGCGCACAAGCGATGCGGCGAATTATCCAGCAAGTAAGGAGATAAAGATGTTCCTGGCGCACAATTTCATATCGGCCGTCGCGACGCTCCTGCATTTCGTCCTGAACGGCTACATGTGGGTCGTCATCGCACGCGCGGTGCTTTCCTGGGTGAACCCCGACCCGTACAACCCGATCGTTCGCGCCATCTCGGGCATGACCGACCCCGTGTTCCGGTTCCTGCGCCGGCGGCTTCCGCTGTTCGCGGGCACGATCGACTTCACGCCGATGGTCGTGATCCTGGTGATCTACTTCCTCGACTTGTTCATCGTGAAGTCGCTCTACGATCTCGCTCTCCGGATGCCGTGACCGCCGGGTCATTCGTCCTCGCCGTTCGCGTCCAGCCGCGGTCGTCGAAGGAGGCGGTTTCGGGAATCACCGAAGGCGTGGTTCGCATCCGGCTGACCGCTCCGCCCGTCGAGGGCAAGGCCAACGAGGCGCTTCTCGGGTTTCTTTCAAAAAGACTCGGTGTTCCGAAGGGGCGGCTCGAACTGGTGGCGGGCGACCACGGCCGCAACAAGCTGATACGCGTCCACGGCCTGGTCGGCGTTGAGGTCTATGCGCGCCTCGGCATCGAAGCCGCGCTCATGCCGCCTGCGCGCCCCTGACGGTCGGGTCCGGAATTGTCGGAAAAAAAGGGGGTGCCGGAGGGTCGTGTGGGGGTAATCTTCGAACCCTCCGGCGGGGCAGGGAAACGCTGCGATTTCGCGCTACGCATCCACTGCCATTAACAAAGAGCAATCCGTGTGCCAAGGCCTCACGACGTGCAAGTAGCCGATAATAAACGAGCGCCGGCGGTGGGCCGATTGCAGGACCCCGCATCGCTGCGTGTTTTTACACTTGAAACTGCGACTATTCGACGCGCCGCACCCAGCCGAACCGGTCCGGAATCTCGCCGTACTGGATGCCGGTGATCTCGTCGAAGAGCTGTTTTGCAATCTCGCCGATTTTCCTGCCGTTGACCGTGAACGTATCGTCCTTGTAGCGAAGCATCCCGACCGGGGAGATGACCGCGGCGGTGCCGGTCCCGAACACCTCCCGCAACGAGCCGTCGGCTGCCGCGCTCCGGATCTCGGCGATGCCGATGGTCCGCTCCGAGACTTTCCAGCCCCGGTCGCGGGCGATGTGCAGCACGCAATCGCGCGTGATGCCGGGCAGGATCGAACCGCCAAGCGGCGGGGTGACGAGTTCGTCGCCGATCAGGAAGAAGATGTTCATCGTCCCGACCTCTTCGATCGTGGACTGCGTGGCGCCGTCGAGCCACAGCACCTGGTCGAATCCCTTGTCCTTGGCCTCTTTTGCCGCGAGCAGGCTGGCGGCGTAATTCCCGCCGGTCTTGGCTTCGCCCGTGCCCCCCTTGTTCGCGCGGACATATTTCTCCTCGACCAGGATGTTGACCGGCTCGAGTCCGCGGGCGTAATAGTTGCCGACCGGTCCCGCGATGATGAAGAACAGGACTTCGCCTGCAGGGCGGACGCCTAGTCCCGCCTCGGTCGCGATCATCGCGGGTCGGATATAAAGTGAGGTGCCGCGCGTCTTGGGAATCCAGTCGGCGTCGGCTCTCAGCATCGAGAACAGCGCCGCCAGTCCGGTTTCGACGGGCAGTTCCGGCAGGCAGACCCGTGCGGCCGACCGGTTCATCCGCTCGAAATTGGCTTCGGGCCGGAAGGTCAGGATTCCGCCGTCCTTCGCGCGGTAGGCCTTGAGTCCCTCGAAAATTTCCTGGCCGTAATGGAACACCATCGCCGCCGGGTCGAGCGTGATCGGGCCGTACGGTTCGACGCGCGCGTCGTGCCACCCGCGGCCCTTGCTGTATTCGATCCGGACCATGTGGTCGGAGAAGATCGACCCGAAGCCGAGCTTGCTTTCGTCGGTCGGCCGGGGGCGTCGCTGGGCTTCCGTTGCCGGATTGAAGGAGATTTCCATGGTGATATCCTTTCCTTGTTGAACGTCCGGGACCGGGCAGGTGGCCCGTGAACGCTCGATTTTATCACAGGCCGACCGTCGGGTCAGGCGGGGAGGTCGAGCAGGAAGGCGTCCCGCCGGTGAAAGTCCGGCCGCGGGCCGGGGTGGGCGAGCGCCCAGTGGGATGCGTCGCCGGCGTTTGTCCGGACGATGGCGGCGACGGCGGCCGAGAGCGCGCTGGTCGGCGGAAACAGCCCGCCCGCTTCGACCTCGAGCGACACCGTGAGGGCGTCTTCTTCCCGCATCACGCGGAAGGGGAGGGCCGAGAACGCGATCTCTTCCCGCATGCCCTCCCTGTAGGAATCGAAACGATAGACGTTCCAGTGTCCGGCCGGGGAAAGGTTGAATTCAAGGTACGCTTCCGAATCCCGCTCCCCGATGAAGAACTCGAAGCAGCATGCCTCCCACAGGCATCCCCGGCGTTCGGGCGGATCCGACCGGGGAGCGATCGCCAGTCCGGAAATATTGCCCGTCAGCCTGTGACGGATCAGGAGCGTCCCCGCGTTCATCCCGATTGCCCCCGTCACGGAAAGACCCGGCGGGATCGCCTCGCCGGGGAAGGGCGAAAGGGGAAAGGTCAGGAGTTCCATCGGGCACTAAAGCTCGTACAGCAGGTGGGGGGCACGCCGGTTCGCGAACGTCCGTTCCTCGACACGCCACACCCTCGACAAGCCGCGCCAGCCTTCCCCGCGCTCGATCGCCGGCCGCTCGCGGTCGGACCCGCACAACAGGTCGAAGGCGGGGACGTCTTCGACGAACTCGTATGCTTCCGTCCGCCAGCCGAATTTTCGCGGCGCCTGGGCGCGCGCGGCGGCGACGCACGCGATGCCGGTGCGGAAGGGGCGGAATGCTTCCCGGTCATCGACGACGAGTTCGGCTCCGTGGCAGCGGACTCCGGCGTGCTTGTCCCAGGTCGGCACGAAGCTGACCGGGCGGAAGCGGACTCCGGGCAACCGCTCGAGGGAGAGCGCCTCGGCCAATTTCGCGCCATCGACCCACGGAGCCCCGAACAGCTCGAACGGCCGGGTGGTGCCGCGTCCCTCGCTCAGGTTCGTCCCTTCGAGCAGGCACATGCCGGGGTAGACGAGCGCGGCTTCCGGCGTCGGCATGTTGGGGGAGGGGAAGATCCACGGCAGCCCCGTGTCGCGCTGGTGCATCCCACGCCGCCATCCGCGGCAGGGAATCACCCCGAGCGCCAGCTCGAGCCCGCGCTCCTCGAGGTAAAGCCCCGCGAGTTCGCCGATGGTCATGCCGTGACGGACCGCGACGTCGTGGACGCCGCAGAAGCTTTCGAACCCGGGCCGAAGCGCCGGCCCCTCGACGCCGATTCCCCCGATCGGGTTTGGCCGGTCGAGAACGAAGAAGCCGATCCCCGCGCGCGCCGCCGCTTCCATGCAGAAGAGCATCGTTGCCTGGTAGGTGTAGAAGCGGGTGCCGACGTCCTGGATGTCGAACACGAGCGCGTCGAGGCCGCGCAGGTGGCGTGGAGATGGACGGAGCGACCCGGCGTCGTTTCCGTAGAGGGAGTGGATCGGAACTCCGGTTCGCCGGTCCCGTTCGCCCCGCACCGCGGCCATGTACTGGGCATCGCCCCGGACGCCGTGCTCGGGGCCGAAGAGCGCGGAGAGCCGCACGCCCGGCGCCTCGTGAAACAGGTCTGCGGCGTGGCGCAGCCGACGGTCCACGGCCGTTGGGTTGCAGATGAGCCCGACGGAAAGCCCCCGCAGCAACTCGAACCGGTCTTCGACCAGAACATCGAGCCCGGAGGCGACGATAAGCCGACGCCCCCGCACTACTTCCCGGCGACCTCTGCCAGTTAGTCGGCGATGGCGCCCGCTT
>JANXPS010000235.1 GCA_025357175.1 Deltaproteobacteria bacterium
GTCCGCTACGCGATCGCCGGGAAAAGACATCGGCGGGCGGCCCGGCTCCTCGAATTGTCGGGACGGGAACTTTTCCGCCGGGGAGACTTCAAGGAGTTGCGTGCGTGCCTCGACGCCCTTCCCCGCGAGACGATCCGCCGCTCGGTGACGCTTTGCACGCTGCACGCGTGGGCGCTCAGCTACCTGGGCGAATTCGAGGGTGCGCGCGACTGCCTCGCCGCTGCCGAATCGGCGATCGGGGCGGCCATTTCGGCGGGAGAATCGGGGCCGAATCCCGATCTCCTTTCCCCCCACCGGGCCGAACTCTGCGTCCTTCGCGCCGTACTCGGGATCATCCGCACGGACGAGCCGGACGTGTCGGGATTGTCGCCGCACATCGTGTCGCTCTTTCCGGCCGAAGAGGGGGCGTTGCGCGGATACGCCGCCATCACCCTCGGATTCGCGGACCGGTCGGCGGGCAACCTGGGCGGTGCGTTGAACCACTTCCGGGATGCGGTCGAAATGACCGACGCGATCGACAGCTCCCTGGTCAACCTGAACGCGCGCCTGAACGTCGGCATCGCCACCTGGCTCATGGGGCGCGGGACGGAGGCCGAGCGCGGTTTCCGGGATTCGATCGACACCGCCGGCAGGCGGCGCTGGCTTCGAAGCATCGGGGCGGCCTTCCTGCGCTACGGCCTCGCATTGACGCTGCTCGACCAGAACCGCCTCGTGGAAGCGCAGGAACAGCTTTCCGAAGGGATCGCGCTGATCGAGGCGGGCGAGGCGTTCGGCTTCCTCGGCATGGCGCTCGTCGAACGCGCCCGGGCGAACGCCGCGCTGCGAAGGCCCGACCTCGCTTCGGCGGACCTGGAGCACGCCCGGGAAATAGCCCGGTTGCACCACGTCGAGCGCGTGACGTTCCGTGCCGACCTGCTCGATGCCCGGATGGCGATCCTCTCGGGGGCGCCCGGAAAGGCGGAGGCTTTTCTCGAGGCCGCCAGGACGATTTTCGCGGGCGGGATCCCGTCCGGGACCGGGGCATTCCCGGAGAAGTACGAACTGTACCTGGTCGAACGGATTCGCCACCTTCTGGCGCTGAAGCACTTCGAGGACGCATCCAGGCTTGCCGGGAAGGCCGTCCGTAGCGCCGAGTCGGCGGGCCGGGGGCGCAACCTCATCGAATTCCGGATCCTGCAGGCGCTGGCGTTCGACGGGTTGTCCAAGAGGGAGAAGGCGCTGACCCTCCTTGCCGATGCCCTGAAGCGGGCCGTCGGAAACGGAATCACCCGCCCCTTCATCAACGCCGGCGGACGGCTCATCCCGCTGCTTCGCAACCTGGAGGGCAACCGCACGCTGCGCTCCCCCGCGGCGCAGCTCCTCGCGGCGATGCAGGACCGGGGCACACCCGTCTTCGGGAAGCAGGAGGCCGACGCGATCGACGAACCGTTCCACCACCGGGAGGTGCAGATCCTCGACCTGATCTCGAAGGGACTGCGCAATCGCGAAATCGGGAAGCGGCTCTTCCTGTCCGAAGAAACCGTGAAGTGGTACCTCAAGCGCCTCTACTGCAAGCTATACGTCGGCACTCGCACCGAAGCCGTCAACAAGGCGCGCAAGCTCGGCCTCATCGCCTAGCCCGCATTACTCACCCACCCCCCGGAATATTCCCCCCCTTCGGGGGGTGCCCCTTCCCCCGCACACGCCTAACATCCATCCTGACGAGTTCCACAATTTCGGCAGACGGGGGAAACGATGGCGGTACAGGTCACACCCAGCGACAGCTACAGCATCACGATGCGCGTGGAGATCCAGAACAAGCCCGGGATGCTCGGCAAGATCGCGACCGCGATCGGCGCTGCGGGCGGCGATATCGGCGCGGTCGACCTTTCGGGGCACGGCAAGGGAACGGTCACCCGCGACATCACGGTGCGCACGCGCGATATCGACCACGCGAACGAGATCATCGACACGGTCAAGAAGGTAGGCGGCGCCAAGGTCGTCAACGTCTCCGACCGCACCTTCCTGAAGCACTTGGGCGGCAAGATCGAGATCGCCAACAAGATCCCCGTCAAGACGCGCGCAGACCTTTCCATCGCATACACCCCCGGCGTCGCCCGCGTCTGCATGGCGATCCACCGCGACGTCAAGAAGTCGCACACGCTCACGATCCGGCGCAACACGGTCGCGGTCGTTTCCGACGGCACGGCGGTGCTCGGCCTGGGCGACATCGGCCCAGAGGCCGCGATGCCCGTCATGGAAGGCAAGGCGATGCTGTTCAAGGAGTTCGGCGGCGTGGACGCCTGGCCGATCTGCCTCGACACGAAGGACACCGAGGAAATCATCCGGATCGTCAAGGCGCTCGCCCCCAGCTTCGGCGGGATCAACCTCGAGGACATCTCCGCGCCCCGCTGCTTCGAGATCGAGGAGCGGCTCAAGGCCGAAATGGACATCCCCGTTTTCCATGACGACCAGCACGGAACCGCGGTCGTGGTGCTTGCCGCGCTCCTCAATTCGCTCAAGATCGTCAAGAAGCGGATCCAGGACATGAAGATCGTCGTCGCCGGCGTCGGGGCGGCCGGTGTCGCCTGCAGCAAGATCCTCATGAACGCGGGCGCCCGGAACATCATCGGCGTCGACCGGATCGGCGCGATCTACAAGGGCCGCAAGCAGCACATGAACTTCATGAAGGACTGGTATGCCGAGAACACGAACCCGGACGGCGAGCGTGGAAAGCTTTCCGACGTGATGAAGGGTGCCGACATGTTCATGGGACTGGCGGGACCCGGCCTCATCACCGTCGAGGACCTGAAGGTCATGGCCAAGGACCCGATCGTGTTCGCGATGGCCAATCCCGATCCGGAGATCATGCCCGAGGAGGCCGCGCCGTACGTCCGCATCATGGCGACCGGCCGCTCCGATTACCCGAACCAGATCAACAACGTTCTTTGTTTCCCGGGCCTCTTCCGCGGCGCGCTCGACTGCCGCGCCTCGATGATCACCGAGGAGATGAAGCTGGCGGCCGCCTACGCGATCGCCGCCTGCGTGGACAAGGCCGAGCTGTCGGAGGATTACATCATCCCGTCGGTGTTCAACCGGAAGGTCGCGCCTGCGGTCGCGAAGGAAGTGGCGAAAGCGGCGCAACGGACCAAGGTCGCCCGTCGCGCGCTCAACAAGATCGAGAGCCCTGAAATTCCCATCGGCGTCCGGATGGATGCGGAGTAGTTAACGCTTCATCGGCAACGGCAGGGCGGTCGCCTGACCTTTCGCGATCAGGCGGCCGTCCTCGCCCGTAACCGTCAGTTCGACCACGATCGACTGCCGGCCGGCGTGGACCACCTTCGACTCGGCGGTGATCGTCTCCCCCGGCTTCGATGCCCGGATGACGTTCATGTTGTATTGCGCGCCGACCGCGTCCACCTTTGTGTTGACCGAGATCGCGAACGCGGCGTCGGCCACCGCGAACACCAGCACCCCGTGCCCGATGTCGTGGGCGTTGAGGAACCGCTCCTGCACCGAAACCGACACGCGGGCGTATCCCTCCCGCGCCTCCTCGAGCTTCATCCCGAAGTCCTGGATCAGCCGGTCGCCGTTCCAGATCGCCTCAATCCTTTTTTCCAAGAGCCGCCTCCCGTTCCTTCATGAATTCCTTCGCGTAGTTGACGTAGTTGTTCGAGTAGACGCGCACCTTCTCGACCGAATCGGGGCCGAGATCCTTGACGACTCTCGCGGGGACGCCCATCACCAGCGAGTGGGGCGGAACCTTGAGTCCCGGCGGAACGACCGCGCCCGCGGCCACGATGCTGCCGCGGCCGATCACCGCGTTGTCGAGGATGACGGCGCCGATCCCGATCAGGCACAAGTCCTCGATCACGCATCCGTGCGCGCTGACGCTGTGGCCGAAAGTCACCTCGTCGCCGACGATCACCGGAAGGTCCTTGGTCAGGTGGAACATGCAGTTGTCCTGCACGTTGCTGCGCCGCCCGATCTTGATGTAGTTGATGTCGGCCCGGATGACGGTGTTGAACCAGATGCTCCCCTCCTCGCCCACCTCGACGTCGCCGATCAGGACGGCGCCCTCGGCGATGTAGACGGACGGGTGGATCTTGGGGGTCTTCCCCCGGAACGGAATCAGCATGCGGAGCCCCCCTGGTATTCCCTGAAACCGGCCACGAGCCCCACGAAATCGGCGGGCCTGTATTTCTTGAATCCTTCCTCGTCGACATACACGTAGCCGTAACGCACGAGTCGCTGGACCCGGTTGAGATCGTCACACCACTGCCGCAACCGGGTCATCTTGAGCGGCACGTCGAGATCTTCCAATCCCTTGGTTTCCACGATGAAGATTTCCGTATCGGATTTCTTGACGATGAAGTCGGGGTAATAATTGGAAATCTCGCCGTCCGTGTTCACGTAATCGAGCTTGAAGCGAATCGCGAGATAATTTTTCGCCCACGATACGACATCGTCGCAGTTGTCGAGAAAACCGGCGAACGCAAGCTCCAGCCCGCTGTCGCCGATCATCCGGTTGAAGATGCTCTTCCTCGGCACCAGATACCCCTGCTCCTTCGCGACGAAGGGGCGCGTCTGACGCAACCGGATCCGGTCACGAATTTCCGCGTCGCCCGCATCCCGGATGGTCAGCGCGTTGATCGCCTGCTTGAAGCCGTCGAGCAGCGTCCGCATCGCCTCGGGCTCCGAAAGGTTCCGCAGCGTGACGGGGTCCTCCAGATCGACCCGCCGGTCGAAAAGGTCCCCCGCAATGAACGCCTTGACCTTCCCGTAGAGCACGTCATACCCGCCCACCAGCCGGAGATCCTTCATGATGCTCCGGGCGAAATAGCCGACGACGCTCCGGTAATCGGGCGTGCCCGAACCGTCGAGCACCGTGGTATGGGTCGTCTCCCCGGTCGTGATGTCCTTGAAGACGATCTCTCGCTGCGCCTCTTCGCCGAACGCCTTGTACGGGACCCCGCGGTTTCCGAATCCGGCCGGATCGAGCGACGACAGATCCTTGTATTCCCGATAGACGCGGGGGCTCAACACCGGAATCTCGATATCCAGCGCATCGAGGTCTTTCCGTTCGTTCTCCCGGTCCACCTCGATCACGAGCGGCGCCTTCGGCGCGGTCCCCTCCCCCATCGCCTTCCGTTCCAGCACGACGCCTTCCGCCTGGATCGATTCGACGAACTCCATGAACGCATCGGTACCGACGACGCTCACCTGTTCCTCGATCCCGCCGGGGTACATTTTCCGCAAGCCCCGCCCCAGCGTCTGCTCGGGGAGAATGTTGCTCTTCGCCGTGTAGGCGCGAAGCCCCACGATCGTGGTCACGTTGCGGACGTCCCACCCTTCCTTGAGCATGAGGACCGACACGATGGCCTTGTACGGGCTTTCGGACCCGTCGATCTCGTTGGCGTGGCGACGGAGCAGTTCCAGCTCTTCCTTTTTCTTCCCCGTCGCCGATTCGGAAATCTCGCCGTTGTCCTTCGTGTGGATCACGAGCACGGAACCTTTGAGCTCGGGATAGCTCCGCTCCAGATGTTCCGCCACCTCGTCGCAGTTCCGGGTGTCATCCGTCATCACGAACAGGATCGCCTTCCGGCCCGCCTTCTCGTGCTCGTCGTACCCTTTTCGCCATTCGAGGACGCCCAGGTGCAGGTAATCGGCGTACCGCTCGGTGTAGCGCGAACTTTGCCGTTCCGAAAGCTTCGCCCGGCTCGGCCCGTCGGGCAGCACCGGATGCTTGACCACGTTCTGCGAGATGGCCTCTACCAGCGGGTAATCGGCGACGGTCTGCACGAAGATCGCCCCGTTGTTGTGGCGCGGCGTCGCGGTCACGTCCACCTGCAGGGAGAGGGACGTCCCCTTCTGGCGCAAACGGTTGTGGATGTCCTCGATCGACCGGAACCAGGCCAGGCGGCTGTCGTGGATATGGTGCGCCTCGTCGTTCAGCACTGCCAGTTCGTCGATATCGCGCACGATCATCCCGAGGTCCACCTTCGAATCGGTGGTCGCCCCCGTCGGCCGTTTCCCGAGGAAATAGTCCATCGTGTTTTCGTCGTCGGGCGACGGCGCGATCTCGTCGCCCGCGTAGACCCGGTGGATGTTGGTCAGGAAGATGTTGCCCGTCTTTCGCGTCACCCGCACGTCGTCCTGCAGGTGCAGAGTGAGCTGGAAATCGTCGCGCCAGTTCCGTCCGCCCGCCCCGTTGTCCGGCAGCACCGGGTCTTCGAAGAAGATCCGGAGCCCGTCGAAGTCGCGCCGGATCCGGTCGAGCACGATGATGTTCGGGGTGATCACGAGGAAGTTGCGCGACAGCTCCGAATCCGGCTCGTACAGCTTGTGGAAATAGCACCACGCCAGCACGAGGCTCAAGACCTTGGTCTTCCCCGCGCCGGTCGCCATCTTCACGACGTATCGCCGCCACGACTCGTCGAACATCCCGGTCGATACCGTCCCCGTGCCGTCGAAGCGCATCAGGTCGTACTTGTCCTTCACCTTCACCACGTCGTGCAGGTAGACGATGGTTTCCACCGCTTCCCGCTGGGCGAAGTAGTACCGGAACTCCTCCATGAAGCCGTCGCCCTGCTCGATCAGATGCGGCGTCCCGAACCACCAGTCGAGCAGCGTCTTGCTCGTCGGCGCCGCCCCGGCGTATCCCGCGTCGCGCCAGGCCTTCACCTGTCGCCGAAGCTCCGGCACCAGCGGCGGAAGCAGCTTCTCGAAACTCGACGTCCGCAACGATTCGTCGGCCGGGAACCATCGGACCGCCGGGTCGAGCACGGCATGGGGCGATTCGGGAAAATCTGGATGAAGCGCCATCAGAATCCCCCTTCAAGCCCGGACATCGCATACCCGATATATGCACCGGCGTCGCCATGGTGCCTATTTAACGGGTTCATACCCATTTCGTTCGCCAATGGGCATGGCGTACCCATAACGCCTGGGCATGGGTAAATTTGCACATTATTTACCCATGTCGTGCTCTCATGTGCATCCGGTACCCACGTCATGAGGTCAGCAGGTTCAGGAAAGGTTTGTTCAGGTAATAGATTTCCCGCCCACCCTTGACCGGATGCAGGAAACCGCTCGCGGCCAGTTCCTGGAGGTAACGCGAAGCCGTCTTGCGTCGGGCGATGCCGGCCTCTTCCAGAAAGCGAATCTTGGCATACGGCAGACGGAAAAGGAGTTCCAGCAATTCTTTCGAATAGACCTTCGGCAATTCCTTCTTGAATCGCTCGCCGCTTTCCTGCATCAGATTCCGGATCGCGAGAATCTTTTCACGCGTTTCCACCGCCATCCGGACCAGCGGATCCAGGTCGTCCTCCGCATGGATGAACTTCTCGAGATTCGCCAGCTTGTCGCGCAGCACCGCCTCGCCCTCCGGCGGGGTATAAATGACGTTCCCCTTGCCGTCGGCGAGTTTCGTCCCGGGCGTTTTCCGGATCCCTGCGGAAGTCATCTTGATGGTCCGGTACATCTCGATGAACAGGTTCGTCGCCAGCGGGCGGCCGGACCGGACAGCGTCGTACCCATGCCAGAGCGCTTCCTGGTATCGGAGAACCTCCTTGGTGTTCGGATCGGCCTTCTGTCCCTCGTCTCCGAAAGCCCGATACAGATCGTCGTTGGTGGTGACGATATTCTCGATCTCGGACGAGAGTTTCGCCTCCTGAAG
>JANXPS010000268.1 GCA_025357175.1 Deltaproteobacteria bacterium
TGCTGCTCGCATTGGCGCTGCTGGTGCAGGGGTGCGGCTTCTTCCGGAAGGAGAATCGCGCCGTGCTGAACACGCTCGACCGGTCGGTCAAGGACACGTGGGTCGAGTCTCCGGCTGGGATCGTGGCGACGCTGCCGGTCACGGTTCCGTTCGGCACGGCGGGAGCGGCCCTCGACGTGTGCGCGGTGCTGCCGTTGAAATCCGCCCCGCAGGCCGCCTGCGACATGTACGCCGACATCTGGAGGAATCCGCAGGGAACGGACTTCCGCCAGGCGGTCCTGTTCCTGCCCAAAGTGGTCGGCAGCGCGGTCTACCTGCCGGCCGATTTCGTTTTCAGCTGGCTGTTCCGGATGGACTTCGACGGCTGCGAAAAGGCGGCCAGGTGATGCGGGTGAAGTCGATGGTCGTGTTGCTGCTTCTGGCGTCGTCACTGCCGCATTCCGGCTGCGCGTGGCGCAACCGCGAACACACCCCGTTGTTCAACGCTTCCGAAAAATACCTCGTCCCGAAGACGCAACCGGCCCGGGGGATCTCCCTTCCGGTGACGGTGCCGGTCAGCATCGTGGCGGTCACGCTCGACCTGCTGCTGATCCACCCGGCGATGGAGCTGCCGCATGCGTACGACGATACCAAGGACGCGCTGTGGGACCTGCAATGGGGAGACTGGCGCGGAGAGCAATTCACGAAGGCGGCGTCGCTTCTGCCCCGGGTTGCGTTGACGCCCGTGATGTTCGCAGGCGACTGGATCGGGCGCAGCATCGTGGGGTCCGACGGGCCGTCCCGGGCAAGGCCGGCGAAGGACGATACGCTGCGCGCCGGGGCCGTCGAGCGGTTTCGCGTGCTCGAGGCGAAAAAGGACCGCGCCGGTTTCCTCGCGGCGGCCGACAACCTCTGCCCGGCCTGGCCCGAGTTGAACGCGTGCCGGAAAGCCGGGGGGATGCGGGCGCTCGATGCCCGACAGTTCGACCGGCTGGCGGAAGGGCGGTTCGCCTGGAAAGAGGTCGCATGGCAGGACGACGACGTGTCGATCCTTGCGGCTGCGCTTCGGGCCGGAGGCGGCGCGAAGCGGGCGTCGGTGCTGGCCTACATGGGCGGCGGGGCGTTTCCGCGCGACCTGATCACGACCCAGCCCGCGCTCCTCGATTCGGTGGGCGGCTTCACCGTGGGCGCCGACAAGGCGCTGGCGCTGCAGGCGGTCCAGCTGCTCGGGCAGTGCCCGCTGTCCGAAGAAGTCAGATCGGTGCTGTCGGGCGTGGCGTCCGGTGCCGACCCGGTGCTCGCATACCACGCCGCGCAGGCGCTCAAGCGGCAGCCGAAATCGAAACGATGACGCCAGACCAGAAAACCAGGAGGTAGCGATGGAACAGATCGTGATCGACCCGGCCAATGTCCAGAAGGCGAAAAAGACGATCGGCGTGATCGCGGCGGTGGTCGCCGTCATCGTCGTCATGCTCATCATCAACCCGTTCGTGATCGTGGGGCCGGGACAGCGCGGCGTCGTCATCAGTTTCGGCGCGGTGCAGCCGCTCGTGCTCGGCGAGGGGATCCACTTCCGCATTCCCGGGTACCAGCGGATCGAGATCGTCGACGTCAAGGTGCAGAAGGAGCAGGCCGAGGCCGAGGCGTCGTCGAAGGACCTGCAGGACATCCAGTCGACGATCGCGGTCAACTTCAACGTGATCCCCGAAAAGGCGGGCTGGATTTTCCAGAACATCGGCGTGTCGTACCGCGAGCGTGTCATCGATCCGGTTGCCCAGGAAGTGGTCAAGGCGGTCACCGCGAAATACACCGCGGTCGAGCTGATCACCCAGCGCGAGAAGATCCGTTCCGAAATCAAGGAGCTGCTCAAGGCGCGGCTGATGGCGTACAACCTGTTCGTCGTCGACGTGTCGATCGTCAACTTCAAGTTCAGCGCGCAGTTCACGCAGGCGATCGAATCGAAGCAGACCGCCGAACAGCTCGCGCTCAAGGCGGCGCGCGACCTCGACCGGATCAAGATCGAGGCGCAGCAGAAGATCGCGTCGGCGCAGGCCGAGGCTGAATCGCTGCGGCTCCAGAAGATGAACGTCTCGGCGGAACTGATCCAACTGCGGGCGATCGAGGCGCAGCAGGAGGCGATCCGCAAGTGGAACGGCGTGCTCCCGTCGGTCACCGGCGGCGCCGTGCCGTTCATCGACGCGAAGACTTATATCGGGAAATGATCCGGAATCAATGGAAATGGAGGGCGGGAGCGCACGATGGCTCCCGCCCGTTTTATTTAGTGCCCCGCGGCCCTGTTCAGGTCTGCGAGAACCGCTTTCATGTCGAGGTTGTGCAGCAGCGCACTCTGGCGCACGGTCTCGGTCTTCTGGCCCGGGCACGAGAAGCAGCCGCCCCCGAAATGCTTCCGGAACACTTTTTCCGTCTCGGGATAGACCGCGAGGATGTCGCCGAGGATTGCGTCGGCACCGATCGGCGACCCCCGCCGGACGGTGGCGGTCACGGCGACGGGAGTCTTGCCGGCCGGCGGGGCGGATGCGGCCGGGACGGCCGTGGGCGACGGGCCGGCGGCGACGATCGGCAGGCCCGTGGCTTCGGACAGCAGCAGCATCGTGGGACCCAGGTCGAGGTTGTGGCGCTGGCACGCCATCCGGACGGTGACCGGGATCGACTTGATCTGCTCCCGGTGGCCGGGGTCGGCCAGGCCCGCGAGCCCCGCGGCGACCAGGGCGTCGGCGGCTTTCGGCCAGCGGGTGATCAGTTCGCCCACGCGGATGTCGGGAGAGAGGGCCGTCGGGGCGTCGGACGAGAAATGGTTGTCCGGGGCGGCGTCGGATGGCGGACAGCAAGAAGAAGCGGAGGCCGCCCGCCGGGACGTCTCGCCCGGGGCGCAGCAGGAGGCGTCTGCGGCAGCCGGCGCCGCCGAAGCGGCGGCAACGGGCTCGGCGGGCACGGACGTTTCCTCCTCGGCCTCCGCCTCCTTGAACAGCATCGTCGCCACCAGGTTGACGACGAAGACCGCGTTCGCGAAAACGGAGGTCGCGGCAAAGAAATGGAAGGCGGGCGGAAAGTCCGGCCGGAAGGTCGAGACCATCCCGATCAGCCCGATGTTCGCGAGCCAGAAGTGGATCGGTACCAACCCGGGAAATTTCAGCGTGGTCCCGTTGAAGCGGGGCAGGATGAAATAGCCCACGCCGAAGACCATCATCGACATGAATCCCGCCAGGTTGAAGTGGACGTGGGCGAACTTGACCCATTCGGGCGACGGGGCGCCGCGCGTCAATGCGCCGAGCAGGCCCGCGGCCATCAGGTAGATAAGCGATGCGAGCACGAACCCCTTGGTGTAACGATCCATTGGAAAGCCTCCGGCTACTTGCGCTTGATTCGGAAATTATACGCGCATGACCCCGCATGCGCGCTTGATGCAGGTCAAGCGGGCTTGAGATAGGATGGGGAGAGACAAGCCGACTGGAGAATCCGCGACATGAAAAAGCTGATCTCGGGAATCCACCGCTTCCGGGACCGTTACTGGAGCGAGTACCGGGAGGTGTTCGAGCACCTCGCGGCCAATGGCCAGAATCCGGACGCCCTCTTCATCACCTGCTGCGATTCCAGGATCGACCCGACGTTCCTGACTCGGGCGAAGCCGGGCGATCTCTTCGTCGTGCGAAACATGGGAAACTTCGTCCCGCCGTACCAGGAGGGAAAACCCGACGTCACCGGGGTCGGTGCCGCGATCGAATACGCGGTCGACTTCCTGCGCGTCCAGGACATCATCATCTGCGGTCATACGGATTGCGGTTCGATCAAGGCGCTGTACGACGACCGTTCCCGGTATGAGGAAGGGGCGACGCCCCACATCGCCGAGTGGCTGAAACTCGGAGACCAGACGGTCCGGATCGTGGCGAATGGCTATCCGGATCTCGCGCACGATGATCGGCTCGCCCTCTCCTTCGAGGAGAACGTTCTCGTGCAGCTTGAAAACCTGTGCACCTATCCCGTCGTCCGGCGGGCGATTGCGGAAGGACGTCTCCATGCACACGCCTGGTTCTTCCACATCGCCTCCGGGACGGTCTACGATTACAATCCCGCGACGGAGCAGTACGAGCCGATCCGCTACGAAGGCGGCAAGGAAAGGGGGAAACAGGAATGACTGCGTACCGGGTCGAGAAGGACTCGATGGGAGAAGTGCGGGTCCCGAAATGCGCGTATTACGGCGCCCAGACGCAAAGGGCGGTCGACAATTTCCCGGTGAGCGGGCGTCCGATGCCGCTGGCCGTGGCGCATGCCGCCGCGATGATCAAGGGGCTCGGGGCCGGGACGAACGCGGCGCTCGGACTGATCCGGCCGGAATTGGCGGAGGCGATCGCCGCTGCCGCGGACGAGGTGCTGGCCGGGAGGCACGACGACCAGTTCGTGGTCGATGTCTTCCAGACCGGCTCGGGCACATCGACCAACATGAACGTCAACGAAGTCCTTGCCAACCGGGCCAACGAGCTGCTCGGCGCGCCGTTGGGCGGCAACGCGCCGGTACACCCCAACGATCACGTAAACCGTTGCCAGTCGAGCAACGACGTGATCCCTTCGGCGATCCGGATGGCGGTGCGGCAGTCGCTGGGCGCGGACGTCGTGCCCGCGTTCGAGGCGCTGCGCGAGGCGTTGGCCGGGAAGGCGGCCGAATTCGCCGGCGTCATCAAGATCGGGCGGACGCACCTGCAGGACGCGGTGCCCGTGACGCTCGGCCAGGAGTTTTCGGGCTACGCGTCGCAGGTCGCGCACGGGCTGGGACGGATCCGGGCAACGTTCCCCGACCTCGAGGAGTTGCCGCTGGGAGGAACGGCCGTCGGCACCGGGCTCAACGCCCACGCCGAATTCGCGCCCCGCACCCTCGAGGCCATCGCGGCATCGACCGGCATCCCGTTCCGCGCAGCCGAAAACCGGTTCGAGGCGATGGGTGCGCAGGACCCGCTCGTCGCCGCGTCCGGGGCCCTCAAGGGGATGGCGGTCTCCCTCATGAAGATCGCGCACGACCTGCGGCTGCTCGCATCGGGCCCCCGGTGCGGATTGGGCGAGATCGAGCTGCCCGAGCTGCAGCCGGGATCGTCGATCATGCCGGGCAAGATCAACCCGGTGATCCTCGAGATGTCGATCCAGGTCGCGACGCAGGTGATCGGGAACGACGGGGCGGTCACCATCGGCGGATCGCTGGGGGTGCTCGAGCTCAACGTCATGCTGCCGGTTATCGCACGCAACGTCCTGGAATCGGCGTCGCTGCTGACGGCCGCGGCGCGGTTGCTGTCCGGGAAGTGCGTCGGGGGAATCACGGCCAACCGCGAACGGTGCGCCGAGTCTATCGAGCGGAGTCTCGCGATGGTGACGCCGCTGGCGCTGAAGGTCGGCTACGACAAGGCGGCCGAACTGGCGCACGAGGCGTTCGTCACGGGGAAGACGATCCGCGAACTGCTGACGGAAAAAGCGGTGCTGCCCTTGGAAGAGATCGAGGCCATCCTCGATCCGAAGACGATGATCTAGCCATGGCGGCCGTCGACGCAGGCAATGAACCCAAAATGGCGGGACTCTCCCGGACGGCCTGGATCGCGATCGGCCTCGCCATCGCCACGCTCTTGGCGTACTCTCCGGTTTTCGGAAACCGTTTCGTCATGCTGGACGACCCGCTTTATCTGACGAACAACTCCCGTGTGCAGGATGGTCTCTCCGTCGATTCGGTCCGCTGGGCGTTCACCACGCTCGATGCGTCCAATTGGCATCCCCTCACCTGGCTGTCGCACATGCTCGACGTTTCCCTGTTCGGACTCGATCCGGCCGGGCACCATGCGATGAACCTGTTCTTCCACATCCTGAACAGCCTGTGCCTGTTCGTCGTCCTGCGGCGGATGACGGGGGAGGAACTCGAGAGCGCGCTCGTCGCGGCGTTATTCGCCCTTCATCCGCTCCACGTCGAATCGGTCGCATGGGCTGCCGAACGCAAGGACGTCCTGAGCACGTTCTTCCTGGTCGCCACCGTCGGAGCTTACGCACGGTATGCGGATCGCAAAGGCGCCTGGAACTACCTGCTTGCGTTCGTCCTGTTCGCGCTGGGCCTCCTCGCGAAGCCGATGCTGGTGACGACGCCCTTCCTGCTTCTGCTGCTCGATTTCTGGCCGCTCGGCAGGCGGGAGGGGGCGCTGCCGCACCTCCGTGAGATGACCGTCCTCCGTCCCGAAGCCGTTGCGCGGGCCGTCCTCGACAAGGTTCCCTTCCTGCTGCTGGCGGCCGGGTCCTCCGCCGTAACGCTGGTTGCACAGTCGCGGGCAAGAGCGGTCGTATCCATGGTATTCCCGCTCGACGAACGGCTCCGCAATGCCGTCGTTGCCTGCGTGCGATACATCGGCAAGGGCGCATTCCCGGAATCCCTCGCCGTCCTCTATCCGCACGACGCGGTATCGATTCCCGCATGGAAGGTCGCCTGCGCAGGGCTGTTTCTCGCAGGGGTCACCTTCGCCTGCGTTCGACTCCGGCGAAAAATGCCGTTCCTGGCGGTCGGATGGTTCTGGTTCCTCGGGACGCTCGTCCCCGTCATCGGGATCGTGCAGGTCGGCGAGCAGTCGATGGCCGACCGGTACAGCTACGTGCCGTTCATCGGTCTGTTCATCGTGGTTGCCTGGGGTGGCGCGGCATGTGCCCGCGCGTGGCGAGTTCCTCCCAGGGCGGTCGCCGTTGCGGCGTTCGCCTGGCTTCTCCTGCTGTCGGCCGTTACCTGGCGCCAGGCGGGCTATTGGCGCGACACCATCACGCTTGCCCGTCACGCCGTGTCGGCGACCGGGAACCCCTCCAGGATGCGGCAGATGCTGGGGATTGCGAGCGGGGAAAAGGGGCAGGAACTGTTGGCGCAGGGGAAGACAACGGAGGCGATCGATTTCCTGCTGGAGGCGGACCGGTACAACCCGTACGACCCGCTGACGGTCTACAGCCTGGGGATCGCATTCGCGCGTTCGGGAAAACTGGCCGAAGCGCGGCCTTTCCTCGAAAAGGCGGTGGATATCGAGCCCGGGTGGCCGCTTGCCCGGATGTCGCTTGGTTTGCTCTACCATGATCTCGGGGAAAAGGGTCTCGCGGCGGATCAATACCGGGAAGTGCTCCGGATCGACCCGTCGAACGCCGCCGCCCGTGCCCGCCTGGGAGGGTGATCCGTCAGTTTGTCCCTGACGCGCGCGGCGTGGGCAGCGCCAGCAGCATGGCCGCCGAGACGATCGCGATGGCCGCGGCGGTGCCGAACGCGGCGGAGGCTCCGCGCCAGGCGTAGAGCGCGCCGAAAAGGACGCTGGCGGGAAGCGCCGACACGCCCACCGCGAGGTGGAACCAGCCGAAGGCGGTTCCGCGCGACCGGGGCGGCACGAAGTCGGCCACGAGCGCCCGTTCGGCCCCTTCGGTCGCGGCCGAGTAAAGCGCGTAGACGAGGAAGAGGCCGATCATCCAGCCCGGGCCGGTCGCCACGCCCCAGGCGGCATAGGTCGCCGCGTAGACCACCCACCCCGCCACGATCATCTTCTTGCGGTCCCATCGGTCGGCCAGCGCGCCGGCGTGCGTCGACAGCGACGATTTGACGACGTGGAACGCCCCCCAGAGCAGCGGAACGTATTTCACCGGGATGCCCTCCTGGATCGCGCGAAGCACGAGAAACGCGTCGCTCGCGTTTCCCAGCGTGAACAACGCCACGATGGCGAGGTAGGCGCGGAACGGCTTCGGAAGAGAGCCGTCGAACAGCGTAGGGGCGGGGCCCGTGTGCACCGGCTCCGGGATTTCGCGGACGGCGGTGAGCAGCACGATGACGGCGATCGCGCCCGGTACGGCCGCCCAGAGGAACACCGTCCGAAGGGGCAAGCCGGCCCATGACAATAGCGCGAAGGCGGCGAGCGGCCCGGCGACCGCGCCCAGGTGGTCCATCGCCCTCTGGAGGCCGTAGGCGCGCCCCCGGTCCTGCGGTGCGACATATGCCGCCAACAACGCGTCGCGCGGAGAGGTTCGCACCCCTTTCCCGATCCGGTCGCCGAAGCGCACCGCGAGGACCTGTCCCCAGTTGCCAGCGAACGCCATCAGGGGCCGCATCAGCGCGGACAGGCCGTATCCTGCCAGGACCAGCGGTTTTTTCCTTTTGGTCCGGTCGGCCGCCATGCCCGAAACCAGTTTCAGGAGACTGGCCGTCGTCTCGGCCACGCCCTCGATGAGACCCAGCACCGCCGGCCCGGCGCCCAGCGTCGTCGCCAGAAACGCGGGCAGGAGCGGGTAGATCATTTCGCTGGAAAAGTCCGTGAAGAAACTGACCAGGCCCAGTGCGACAACGTTTCGGTGAAATCTGGACATGCGGTTCTATCCTTTCTTTCCGGATGCCGGTCGAAGCAGTCTCAGGCCGTTGAATATGACGAGCAGCGTCGTGCCCATGTCGGCCAGGACGGCCATCCAGAGCGAGGCGTAGCCGACGGCGGCGGCTGCGAGAAAAGCGGCTTTTATGACGAGGGCCGAGGCCACGTTCTGCCGAACCACCTTGACCATCCGGCGCCCCAGCGCCATGGCGCCCGGCAAACGGTGCAGGTCGCCCGCCATCAGCACCACGTCGGCGGTGTCGATGGCCGCGGGCGAACCCGCGGAGCCCATCGCGATGCCGACCGAGGCGAGCGCCAGCGCGGGCGCGTCGTTTACGCCGTCGCCGACGAAGGCCACGACTTCCCGTTCGTTCACCATCCGCCGCACCAGCGCCTGCTTGTCCTCCGGCAGCAGCCCGGCGTGGACCTCGTCGATCCCGACCGCGGCGGCGGTCGCGCGCGCCACGTCCCCGTGGTCGCCCGTCAGCATCGCGATGCGTGAAACGCCCATCCCGCGGAGGGCGGCCACGATTCCCTCCGCTTCGTCGCGGGGGACGTCTTCCATTTCGATGATTCCGCCTGTCCCGGCGTCGTCGCCGACGATCGAAATCGTCCGTTCCGGCGGGCAGCGGTCCTGAGACAGCGCCGCATCGAGCGCGGAGACCGCGCCGCCGACTCCCTCGAACAGGCGCCGGCTGCCTACGCGGATCGTTCGGCCGTCGACGCTCGCCGAAACGCCCAGTCCCTCGTGGAGCGCGAAATCCTCCGCGTGCGCCGCGCCGATCGATCCCTCCATGCCGAGCCGCTGGGCTTCGTGTCGCATCGCCTCGGCCGCCGGGTGCGCCGAGCCCGTTTCGACGATCGCCGCCAGGCGGACCGCCTCGCGGCCCGTCATACCGCCGAAAGGCCGCACCCGCACGACGCGCAGCCGGCCGCGCGTGAGCGTGCCGGTCTTGTCGAACGCGATGGTGCGCACGCGCCCCAGCGTTTCAAGGGCGTTCGCGCCCTTGACGAGGACGCCGTCGCGCGTGGCCCGAGTCAGCGCGGATACGGCGGCGACCGGTGCCGCCAGCACGATGGCGCACGGGCAGGCGATGACCAGGACCACGAGCGCGCGATAGGCCCACTCGAGCGGCGCGCCGTAACCCAGCAGCGGCGGAAGAGCGGCGGTCAGCACCGCGACGGCCAGGACCGCCGGCGTGTATACGGCCGCGAATCGGTCCATCGTCGCCTGAATGGGGGCTTTCCCCGCGTGCGCCTCCTCGACGCGGCGCAGGATCCGGGCGTAGGTCGATTCGGAAAGCGGACGCACGGCTTCGGCGACCAGCATCCCACGACCGTTTACGGTGCCTGCGTGCAGCGGGCTGCCGGCCGTTTTGTCGACCGGCTGCGATTCTCCGGTCAGAACCGATTCGTCGACGTCGGAGGCGCCCTCGCGTACCCGGGCGTCGACCGGCACCCGCTCGCCCGCGCGGATCACCAGGAGGTCGCCCGGGTTGACGTGCTCGGCCGGAATAACCCTGTCGAGCCCTCCCGCGCGGACGACGGCCTGCTCCGGCGCGGATTCGAACAGCACCGCGGTGGCGCGCCGCGCCCGGTCGAGCGATTTCGCTTCCAGGAAGTTTGCCAGCGCGAACAGCGTGACGACGGCCGCATCCTCGACCAGGTCGCCCATAAGGGCGGCGCCGCCGATCGATACGGTCATCAGCGCATTCATGCCCAGCGAGCGGTTCCGGATCTCCCGGAAGCCGCGGATGGCCACCGGCAGTCCGCCGACGAGCACCGCCGGCAGGAACGTGTATTGGCCGGCCGATGGAAAAAGATGGAAAAGCCGGGCGGCGGCGGCGAGCGCAAGCAGTGCGAGCGCCGTTCCGAACGTGCGCAGCGGCCCGCCGGGCGCTTCGGGGATATCCGCCTTCCGGAAGGAGCCGTCCACCGCCTGCCCCGGCATTCCGATCACCGCGAGGGCCGCCAGGACCGCATCGACCTCTCCTTCGTGCCGGACCTCGACCTGCCGGGAGAACAGGTGGAACGTCAGGCCGGAAACCTCGGGCAACCGCGACAGCGCCGTCCTGATTTCCCGTTCCTCGTCGGGGCAGTCCATCGCGGGGACATATATGCGGGTGATCGTCGGGGGAGTGGCCATCGTTACCATTTTCCGTCCACAGGGTGGGTTTTACAATGTAGGATAAAGAAATTTCGGGGCGTGCCGATAAGTAATAGAAAGCCCCGAAACGGGAGGAATGGATGCGTCTCGCAAATATCGGATTGCGTTTGGGAATGATCGCCCTGCTGATATCGTTCACTGCGGCATTGCCGTGCACTTCCAGGGCTGACGAAGAGCTCTATCGGGCTGTGGGGGACGACTCCCTGACCACCGAGTCCAGCCAGGCATGGGGACGGCTCGAATATTTCGACTGGCATGAATACGACGGCAGCGTCAGCAAGGCCAAGAACGCCGGCCCGCGCATTTCCGTCGGCGTGGCCCGCAGCTACAACCGGGACGATGTCACGTTCACGCCGCGCGTCGGAGCCATGGTCGGCTACACGAGCTACCAGGGCACGCTCTCCCCTCCCTACAACAACACGCCGATCGACACCTACTCCAAATCGTTCGGCTTCGACGTCGGTGCCGACGTGGGCGCGGTCTACCACCTGCCAAGCGAAGCCACCATCGAGCCTTTCGCGGGCCTGGGCTGGAACTGGTGGCGCACCGACACGGCCTCATGGGGCGGCCCTCGCGAGACATGGGACAGCGTCTACGCCCGGGGCGGGGCTCGCGGATCGGCCATTCTCAAGGTCCGGGAGATCGAGTTCCGCGGCTACGGCGAGGTCGGACTCAAGCTGCCGCTCTCCACGGAAAACTCGATCAAGGTTGCCGATCACGGCAAGGGGACGCTCAAGCCGGAAGGCGACCTGTCGCCCTTCGCGGAGGCGGGCATCGTGAGAAACCGGTGGCGCCTGGGGCTTGCCTACGACAGCTGGCGCTTCCGAAATTCCGATCCGGCCCAGCTGTCCGACGGCACGCCGATCACCCAGCGCAAGTCGCACGCCGACATATTCGCGTTCACCGCCGGCTACGCGTTCTAGCCCGCGATTCGAAACCGGAGGAATGATGGGCACGTATCGTTCGTTCAAGCGAACCGCCCTTGTCCTGGCGCTGGCTCTCATGCTTCCGGCAGCGGGAGCCACCGTCGCGGCGGCCGATCAGGATCTTTACAGCGTGCTGGGCGACGAATCGCCGACCACGGTTTCGAACACGGCCACGGGCCGGCTCGAGTATTTCACCTGGCGCGAGTTCGACGGCAACAGGCGGTTGCTCAAGGAGAGCGGTCCCCGGCTGAGGCTGGGCGCCTCCCGCGCCTACAACAGGGAAGACATCACCTTCACGCCTCGAATCGACGGGATGTTCGGCTACGTCGACTACGACGGGCAGACGCAGATCGGAACCCCTGTCGAGACCAAGGTCCGCTACGTCGGTTTCGGAATCGGCGCCGACGTGGGGGCGATCTATCATCTCAAGGGCGAGTCGCTGCTTGAGCCCTACCTGGGCCTCGGGTGGGATTATTGGCGCCGCGATCTCCGCTCGACGAATCAGGGCACCGGCTACCTCGAAACGTGGGACAGCCTCTATGCCCGGGGAGGCGCTCGCGGCGAGACCGACCTCAAGGTCGGAAACAGCGCCTTCAAGGGCTACGGCGAACTGGGCCTCAAGCTCCCGATGTCGACCTACAACGTGGCCAAGGTCCCGGGCTCCGGCAAGGCCAAGATCAGTCCCAAGGGCAACTTGTCGCTATACGGCAGCGTCGGCGTGCTTCGCGACCGGTGGCGCTACAGCCTGTCCTACGACAGCTGGCGCTTCCAGGAGTCCGATGTGACGCCGGTCGGGGGAGGGTTCGGTGTATCTCAGCCCAAGTCGCGCGCCGACATCTTCGGGCTCGAAGTCGCATACGGATTCTGACCGGCCCGAGGGGATGATGACTAAGCGTTTGCATGATGGGGTCTGTCGGCCGGCACGGGCGGCGGGACCGACAATGGCACCGGCATTTCCGCACCCTTGACCACGGGAACCAAGCTCCTGAGCACGCCGCGCGACGAATTCGCGACCTCGGTCGCAACCGACCCTGCCGGAAACGTGTTCGTCGCAGGGCACACCTTCGGCGGGCTCGACAACGTGACCAACGGCGTCAAGACCGGAAATTTCGTCAACGCCGACATCATATCGCCCGGCTACTCGAGCGATGCGTTCCTCGTGAAGTACACCCCCGCCGGGACGGTTGCCTGGACGCGCCAGTTCGGCTCGAACCGGTTCGATTACGCCACCGGGGTGGCGGTCGACCCGACCGGCAACGCGGTCGTCGTCGGATACACCAACGGGTCGTTCGCAGGCGAGGTGAACCCGGGCGGGAAGGCCTTGTTCGTCGCCAGGTATGACGCTTCCGGGAATCTCCTCTGGACCCGGATCTACGGCAGCGGGGGCGCGGCCGAGTCGACCGAGGCGACCGGCGTCGCGGTCGATTCCGACAACAACATCTATGTGGTGGGCAGGAGCAACGGCATCCTGCCGGGGGTGGTTTCCACCCATATCGGGCAGGCAAGTCCCCCCGGTTGGGACACCAACGGAAATTTCCACGCCTTCGTCGTCAAATTCGACGGCTCCGGGACGCGTCAGTGGACCAGCCTGTTCGGGGGGCAGTTCAATGATTCGGCGCTGGGCGTCGCGGTCGACCAGGAACTTGGCTTTCCCTTTGTGACCGGCTTCGTGCAGCAGGACGTGAACTACTATCTCGACAATTCGAC